>NZ_RZOJ01000359.1:0-6188 GCF_003998845.1 Mesorhizobium sp. M4A.F.Ca.ET.022.05.2.1
ACGGAAAAGCCCGGGACCGGCAGCGCGGAAATGGCGCTTCCCTGGCCCGCCACGACCGCTGCGGCACCCCGCTTAGCGGCATCCGCCGCGTAGGCAGCGCCATCGGCCTTGCTGCCGGCGAGCGCGAAAAAGACGACGCCGGTCTTGACCGCGCGGGAATCCGAGGAAATCCCGGTGACCACCAGGTCGGGGGAAGCTGTTCCCTCGACAGGCAGGATACCGGCTAGTTCTTTTAGCTGCATCGAGTCCCGTTCATCGCAACAAAATAGCGCGCAGTTGCCGGCGCGCCCCAAGAATCACTGATAGGAAACCAGCGTTGCACCATTTTCATGGCTGAAATCTGGCTTCACGCCAAGCATGGCGGCCGAACGGCGGATAATGTTTCCCGCCATGACGCCCGCGTTCGAGGCGGCGGTCGCCCCCATGCCCGGCTTTTCCGGCTTCGGCTCGTCGGCGATCGTCAGCACGATATATTGCGGATCATCCATCGGGAAAGCGGCGACGAAGGCGTTGAAATTCTTCTCCTTGGAATATCGGCCATTGACGACCTTCTCCGCCGTGCCGGTCTTGCCGCCGACGCGGTAGCCCGGAACCCTGGCGCTCTTGCCCGAACCCTTCTCGGCGTTGAGCGCATAGAGATAGCGCATGCCTTCGACGGTCTTTTCGCTGACCACCTTCTTGGCCACTTCCATCGCCTGCTGCGCCGTGCGTGGCAGGAAAGTCGGTTCGATCAGAAAGCCGCCGTTCATCAGGGCGGCGCAGCCCACCGCCGTCTGCAGCGGGGTCGTGGACACGCCATGGCCGAAAGCGATCGTGATCGAATTGACCTGCTTCCACACCTTTGGCTCGGTCGGCCGCGCCACTTCCGGCAATTCCGTCTGCATCTTCTCGAGCACGCCGAGGCGATGCAGGAATTCGCGGTGCCCCTCGATGCCGACGGCCTCGGCCTCCTTCGCCGAGCCGATGTTGGAGGAATAGATGAACACCTCCGGCACCGACAGCACCCGGCCCTTGCTGTGGAAGTCGTGGATCGTCTGGCGGCCGATCCTGATCGGCCGCGTAGCGTCGAACCGGCTTTCCAGCGTCACCTTGCCGGAATCCAGCGCCATGGCGGTGGTGAAGCTCTTGAAGGTCGAGCCCATTTCATAGAGGCCGGCCGACATGCGGTTCAGCCGGTCCTTGTCCTGAGCGTTGTAGGGATTGTTCGGGTCGAAATCCGGCACCGAGGCCATCGCCATCACTTCGCCGGTCTTGACGTTGAGGACGACGGCACCCGCCGCGATCGCATGGAACCGCTCCATGCCGGTGGCCACCTCGTCGCGCACGACGTTCTGGATGCGCAGGTCGATCGACAGCCGCACCGGCTTCAGGTCTCTCGCCACAGCCAGGCCCGACGCCTGCAGGTCGGTCAGGCCCTGGTCGTCTATATACTTCTCCATGCCGGAGATGCCCTGATTGTCGATGTTGGTGAGACCGACAATGTAGGAGGAGGTTTCGCCGCTCGGATAGAAGCGGCGCTTTTCCGTGCGGAAGCCGAAACCGGGAATGCCAAGCTGCATGATATCGGCCTGCTGCTTCGGCGTCAGCTGCCGCTGCAGCCAAACGAAGCCGGCGCCGCTCTTCAGCTTGTGGTAGGTCTGCTCGTAGTCGATCTCGGGCAGCACGGTCGATAGCTTCTCGATCGCCTCGTCGGCGTCGACGATGCGGCGCGGCTCGGCAAACAGCGAGGCCGTCTTGATATCGGTCGCCAGCACCTCGCCATTGCGGTCGACGATGTCGGGCCGCGAGGCCGTCACGCGGTTCTGCGGGCCGCCCGACATGTCGGGACTCTGGAAGCCGAGGTACACAAGCCTGCCGGCGATGGCCGAATAGATGCCGAAGAACACCGCCATCGTCATCACGATGCGGGTCTTGGCCCTGCCGCCGGTCGCCTTGCGGGCGCCGTCGACCACGATCGAGCCGTCGTCATCCTGCCTTTTGCGGCGCCTCAGCAGTCCTCCGAGCATCGAGAACCTGGCGATCATTGCACGATGCCTCCGGTCACGATCGGGTCCTTGGCGCCCTTGGGCCCCTTGTCGGAATTGTCGGCCATGCCGCCCAGCCGCTGCGACGAGAGGTCCTCGATGTTGACCGGCTTTGCCGGCAGATCGTCGAGGTTGACGATCTGGCGCGCATTGACCGGTTCCAGTTCGAGCTGCGACTTGTAGATTTCGGCGAGCTTCTGCAGACGCGAGGGCTGAGTGAGCAGGCTCCAGTCCGCCTTCAAAAGATCGATCGTGTCCTCCTCGTAGCGGATCTGCGCCTCGATCTTCTGCACGGAAGCCAATTGCTCCTCGGCATCGCGCTTGGTCTTGTAGGTCAGGGCCGCCGCCGAGACCATGACGGCGATCAGGACTATGTCGCTGGTACGAAACACGTGCTCACCTCTCCCCCGGCCGCTCGACGGCGGGAAGCTTTGGAAGGCCGAAAATCGAAAAATCGCCCGCGCGCGCCGGCGCTTCGGTGCGGATTGCCGCGCGCAGCCTAGCCGAGCGCGCGCGCGGATTGGCCGATATCTCCGCATCGCCTGCGGTTACACCGCCGCCGGCCTTGCGGAAGGTCTCAAGGCGGGCTTGTGCCGCAGGCATATGGCGCGAGCCGCTCGCGGCCTCAGCCCGGTCGGCGATGAAGCGCTTGACGATGCGGTCCTCCAGCGAATGGAAGGTCACCACGACGAGCCGGCCGCCGGGTTTCAGCACCCGCTCTGCCGCGAACAGCGCGCGTGCCAGTTCGCCGAGCTCGTCGTTGACGAAAATGCGCAACGCCTGGAAGACGCGGGTCGCCGGATGGATCTTGTCCTTCGGTGCGCGGCCGATATGCGTCTCGATGGCGTCGGCGAGATCGAGCGTGCGTTCGAACGGCCGCTTCTCGCGCCGGCTCTCGATCATGCGGGCAATGCGGCCGGCATGACGCTCCTCGCCTAGAAAGCCGAAGATGCGGGCAAGGTCGCCCGCCTTGAAGCTGTTGACGACATCGGCGGCGCTCAGGCCCGCCTGCGCCATGCGCATGTCGAGCGGCCCGTCGGCGCGAAACGAGAAGCCGCGTTCGGCCTGGTCGAGCTGCATGGAGGAGACGCCTATGTCCAGCACCACCCCGTCGGCGCTTTCGACATGCTCGTCGAGCATCGAAAACGGCGCCTGGACAAGAGTCAGGCTGCCGCCGGATTGCTGTTCCAGCGAACGCCCAGCGGCGATGGCATCGGGATCGCGGTCGATGGCCACGACCGAGGCACCGCTTGCCAGGATGGCCCTGGTATAGCCGCCGGCGCCGAAGGTGCCGTCGACGATCAGATCGCCGGCCTTGGGCGACAGCGCCTCCAGCACTTCGGCAAGGAGGACCGGAATGTGGCGGGCCAGTCCGCCAACGGCGTTGATATCCTCGCCGTGGCCCGCCGTCATTCCGGTCGCTCCCCAGGCTTCGTCCCCTGCCGAAGCTGCAACAGCCGGGCGCGCGCCTGCGCCCCATAGGCGGCAAGCCGTCCCGGCTCCCAGATCTGGAAGAAATTGCCGCGGCCGACAAAGGCCACTTCCGCCGAAATGCCGGTGTGCTCGCGGATGAAGTCGGTCATCGTTATGCGCCCGTCCTGATCCAGCTTCAGGAACGTACCATCGCCATGGCAGAAGAACGACATGTCGTCCGCCGTCTGCAGGAAGGGATCTTCCTGCGCGATGCGCTGCTCGTAGCGGTCGAGCAGGTCGAGACCGCCGACATCCATCGCCGGAAGATCCAGGCAGCGCAGCGCATAGAGCTCCGAATAGCCCCGCTTCTGAACGACGGCGCGGAAATGCGCCGGAACGGAGACCCGTCCCTTCGCATCGATCCTGCTCACCGTGTTCGACAGAAACCGGTCCATCACGCGCCACAGCCGCTTCCGCCGCCGCACCCCTTTCCATCATCCCGTCCGCGCCGCCGCAGCGCGTCCCTTCCCGAAATTCCGCTTCGTTCAACGAGGCGAAAGCTCGCAAACGCGCAGCCCCAGCGGCTGCCCGATTGGCGTACGCTTCACCCTGACACGGAACGAAGGCTTTGGTATCGGAATGGGATATCATGGGGTACTATGGGCGTCAACGGGAACGAGCTTCACAAACGCGCTCGCCACAACCAGAAAGAGCAGCCTGACGGCACGTCTGATCTTTATCGTCCATTAAGCCTAACGAAGCGTTTAGAGGGCTGTGGCCCAAGGGACGCGGCTTGCTGCGGACCGCGCCCACGCATAGCGTCGCGCCAATGCTCCGCTGCCTTTGGCAGCCAACAGGAGGTGAATGGTCGATGTCCGAAACGGCGAAGTCACGTGCCGCCGCACTTGCCCACTTGCGCAGCCGCGATTTCGCCAAGGGCGATCCGATCCCCTTGCCGCTGACCATGGCTTCAATCTTCCACACACCTGGCGAAGAAGCGGGCTTCGACCAGTATGGCCGCTACGACAATCCGACCTGGCGCGCCGTCGAACATGCGCTCGGTCATCTGGAAGACGCGCAATGCCTCGCCTTCCCGTCGGGGATGGGCGCGATCTCGTCGGTGTTTTTCGCGCTGCTGAAATCCGGCGACCGCGTCCTTCTGCCTGCCGACGGCTATCACGCCACGCGCGCGCTGGCGGAACGCTTCCTGAAGCCGTTCGGCGTCGCCTGCGACACCAGGCCGACCCCAACCTTTCTCGACGGAGGGTTCGACGGCTACCAGCTTGTCTTCGTCGAAAGCCCGTCTAACCCGCGGCTGGACATTTGCGACATCGCCGCAGTCGCCAACGCTGTCCATGCGCGAGGCGCGCTCCTCGTCGTCGACAACACGACGATGACGCCCTACGGCCAGCGCCCGCTCGATCTCGGCGCCGATATCGTCGTCTCCGCCGACACCAAGGCGGTGAACGGCCACTCCGACGTGCTGTTTGGCCATGTCGCGAGCCGCAATCCAGATATCGTCGCCAAGGTAAGGGACTGGCGCGAGACGGCCGGCGGCATTCCCGGGCCGTTCGAGGCCTGGCTGGTGCATCGCGGCCTCGAGACGCTGGAGGTGCGCTTCGACCGCATGTGCGCCTCGGCAGAGGTGATCGCCAGGCGGCTGAGACAGCATCCGGCGGTCAGCGGCCTGCGCTTTCCCGGCTTGGACGGCGATCCCTCGCACAATCTGGCGCGGGCGCAGATGGATCGCTTCGGCTTCCTGATCTCGTTCGACCTGGCCTCCGAGCAGAAGGCCGAGGATTTCATCGACAACTGCACCCTGATGCAGGCGGCAACCTCTTTCGGCGGCGTCCACACCTCGGCCGAACGGCGATCAAAAAGGGGCGACGCCGTACCGCCGGGCTTCGTGCGCCTGTCCATTGGCTGCGAGCCGGTGGAAGAGCTTTGGCAAGCGATCGAGGCATCGCTCGACCGCCTTGGTGGTTGAATCAGAGCGCACGCCGGACGGCGCAGCCCACTGATATCAAATGGATTTCACGGCGATATCGCGGAGAAAAATTGCCAGCTGGCCTATAAGCCGGGTTCTGTATGGCCCCCGCGCCTTGCGGCACGGGAACGCGGCGGCCATTCATCTTGGGCGCATGTTGCCATGCGCCTCACGCAACCTACCCGGGCGGTGGGCCGGAAACAGCCCTCGAAGGTTTCCCCTCGCACCGCCCCTATTCGGTCTTGCTCCCGGTGGGGTTTACCATGCCGCTCCTGTTGCCAGTCGCGCGGTGGGCTCTTACCCCACCCTTTCACCCTTGCCCCGGATCCGGCAGAGCCGAACGCCGCGGCGGTTTGCTTTCTGTGGCACTTTCCCTGGGGTCGCCCCCGCCGGCCATTAACCGGCACCGTGTCTCCATGGAGCCCGGACTTTCCTCACCCGCAGCCTTTCGGCTTCGCGGGTGCGGCCGCCCGGCCAGCTGGCAGAGCGTATAAAGGGGTTCGCGCCTGAAAACGCAAACGAAAAAGGCGGTTACCCCAGCTTCATCATGCCGGCGAACCGAGCGCCGCCATCTGCACCTTGACCTTGCTGCAATAGGCGGCCGACACCGGGTTCATCCGCGTCGCGGCGTGGCCGGCATTGTATTTCAGGATCGTGCCGCAGGTGGTGCCGCCGCCGAGGCCGCGCGCCATGGCCAGGTATTTCATGCCGTACTTGATGTTGGTGTCGGGATTGAACAGGCCTTTGACCGAGCCGCTGTAGCC
>NZ_RZOJ01000035.1:0-30282 GCF_003998845.1 Mesorhizobium sp. M4A.F.Ca.ET.022.05.2.1
CGCCAGCCGGGTCAGCGAGACGAGTTCCAGCAACTCGGCGGCTTTCCTCGCGGCGGCTCTCTCCTCGGCGGCGACCCGCCACGGCGTGAGGAAATTGGCAAGCAGCCGCTCGCCGGTCTGCCCTTGCGCGGCAAGCATGACGTTCTCGATCAGCGTCAAATTGGGCAGCGGCCGCGGAATCTGGAAGGTGCGGCCGAGGCCACGTCCGATGCGGCGGTGCGCGGCCTCGCCCGATACCAGGGTCCCGTTGAGACGGATCTCGCCGCTGGTTGGCAGGATGCTGCCGGCCAGAAGGTCGAACATCGTCGTCTTTCCGGCGCCGTTCGGACCGATTAGTCCGAGGATTTCGCCCGACCCTACCTCGAACGACACGTCGTTGACCGCGACAAGACCACCGAAGCGCCTGACGAGGTTGCTCGCTGTCAGAACCGGCGCACGGGTCTCCGGCCCATGCTGTGTCGCCGTCTCGATCATCAGTCCCTCTGGCCGCAGCGATCGTTGTCGCTTTCTGAATTTTGATATGTGATCACACTTGCTTTGATCACGGTATTCGGCTTTAATTTTATCCGCAAGCCGAAAACGGCCAAGCCCTTGTCAAAAGAGAAGCCGGCCAAAAACGGGCCAGGATCGGAACGCCATGCAGAAGGCTACCGCCGAGCGGAAGAACGATGCGATCGGCGCCCAGCTTGCGCCTGTCGGCCGAGAGACCGTTCAGGACCGGGTCTATTCAGAGCTGCGCCGCGCTCTGATTGGCGGCCTGTTCGAGCCAAGCCAGATGCTGACCATCCGCGGCCTTGCCGACGCGCTGGTGACCTCGACCATGCCGGTGCGCGAGGCGCTCGGACGACTGATCACCGAAAAGGCCCTGGAAGCGCTGCCCAACCGCTCGGTGCGCGTGCCGCCGATCACGCTGGAACGCATCGACGATCTTTTGCGCGCTCGCATCCTGATCGAGGGCGAAGCGATTGCACTGGCCGTGACCCGCATGGGCCCGCGCCAGATCGCCACCATCGAGACCATTCTGGGCGAATGGGACGAAATGCGCGCGCTCAAGCACAAGAAGGATGTCGATCGCGAAGTGACGCTGAACCAGAGCTTTCATTTCGAAATCTACCGGTCCTGCGGCTCGGCGGTGCTGATCCCGATGATCGAGAGCCTGTGGCTGCAATCTGGCCCCTGCATCCGCGTCGCCATCTACGCCTTTTCGGAAGCCGGCGAGGTCGACACAGCCCAGTATCACCGCCGTATCGTCACGGCGCTGGCCACGCAGGACGCTCAGGCAGCGCGCGAAGCGCTTGTCGCCGATATCAGCCGGCCGTTCACCTTCCTGCGCCACAAGCTGCAATCGGCAGCGAAAGACCAGACATGACTTCCATCAGGATCACCGAGCCGCGCTCGAAGCTTTCCGTGACGGCGCTGTTGCTGCCCGAGAAAGCGCCGGAAAACGTTGCTTTCCTGGGTGCCTATCTCGGTAGGCCGCGGATCATCCCCGGCATCCATGCGATGTGGACCGGGCCTGAAATCTCCTGTCCGGTTCCCGCTGCCGATCTTGCGGGCCAGGCCTATGCTCAGCCTCTGCCAGCAGAAAACGCGACGCTGACGCCGCAGCCTGGCGACATCGTGCTGTCCTACGTGCCGCGGCGCGTCTGGGGCGGCAACCCCAATGCCATCTTCGACATCGGCCTGTTCTACGGGCCAGGCGCGCGGCTTCTGTTCCCGATCGGCTGGCTCGCCGGCAGCGTGGTGGCGCAGGTGGTTGCCGAGGAGCGCGATCAGTTCGCCACTGCCTGCGCCGTCATCCGCCGCAACGGCGCCTCCGACATCTCCTTCAGCCTGGTGGAGGCCTCAAATGGCTGACGACAGTTTCGAGCTCTTCGATCTTCGCGTAGAGGCGGTCATCCCCGAAGGCAAGCCGATCTATTGCGGCGCCAAGGCGGGCGACTATTTCGACCTAAAGGGCGAGATGTTGTCGTTGCCGGCCGGGCAGGGCTTTTCGATCTATTCGCTAGCCGCCGTGCTGCCGCTGCTGGCGGCCAAGCAGCGGCCGACGCACGCCAATGACTGGATGACGTCGGACGCCGAGATCGCCTGTCCCGATCCGAACTGCGCCAGCCGGCTCAGGATCGTCAGGGTGGCCAAGCGGCGGTTCAGCCATGCCGAAACGACGGCGGTGCCGCTGCCGGGGAAGACGGAGCACAAATGACTGCCAGGACTTTCGAACTCGCCACCGGCTACACCATCTCGCGCGTCATCCGCGGCGGCTGGCAACTGGCCGGCGGTCATGGCGCGATAGACCGCGAGCAGGCGGTGGCCGACCTGATCGCCACTCTTGACGCCGGTATCTTCACCTATGACTGCGCCGACATCTACACCGGCGTCGAGGAGCTGTTCGGCGCCGCGCGGCTGCGGCTCGCCAACGAGCGCGGCCTTGATGCCGCCGCCAGGATGAAGGTGCACACCAAGCTGGTGCCCGACCTCGAACGGCTGGCCGGCATCAGCCGCGACTATATCAGGAGCATCGTCGACCAGTCGCTGCGCAGGCTGAAGACCGAGCGCATCGATCTCGTGCAGTTCCACTGGTGGGATTATGCGCAGCCTCGCTATGTCGAGGCCATGGCCTGGCTCGACGAGCTGCGCCGCGAGGGCAAGGTGCGCAACCTCGGCACCACCAATTTCGACACGCCGCGGCTCGCCGAGATCCTCGCGGCAGGCATTCCGCTGGTCAGTCAGCAACTACAATATTCGGTGCTCGACCAGCGGCCGGCGGACAGGCTTGCGGCCCTTGCCGCCAGGAACGGCGTCGGCTTCCTCTGCTACGGTTCCGTAGCTGGCGGCTTCCTCAGCGATCGATGGCTTGGCGCTGCCGAACCGGCGACGCCGCTCGAAAACCGATCGCTGGTCAAATACAAGCTTATCATCGACGACTTTGGCGGTTGGGACCTGTTCCAGCAATTGCTGCGGGCATTGAAGACGGCCGGCGATCGCCACGGCGTCGACATCGCCACGATCGCCAGCGCCTGGGTGCTGGAACAGCCGCAGGTCGCGGCCGTCATCGTCGGCGCCCGCAACCAGGCGCATGCGCTTGCCAATGCGGCAATCATGGACGTGCAACTGAGCCCCGACGACAAGGCGACGATCGGCGCCGTGATCGCGCAAAGCCCCGGCCTCGAAGGTGACGTCTACACGCTGGAGCGCGACCGCCATGGCCGCCACGGCTCGATCATGCACTACAATTTGAACGCGGGTCGGATGTGAGCGCCATGAGCCAGCAGGCCTCGCTGTTTTCCCGCGCCAGCACCGAGATCGTCGATCTGCATCGCTTCTTCGTCGACTGGTTCGTCGCCGCGCGTGCCGACACCGTCGACTTCGGTCGCTTCGAAGCCGTCATGGGCGAAGGCTTGACCATGATCGCGCCGAGCGGCGCGATCCTCGGTCGCGATGTGGTCGTCGACCATGTCAGACAAAGCCGCGCCACCTTCGATGACGGCTTTGCCATCTCGATCGAGGACATCCGGCCCGGCTGGCAAACCGACGACACGATCGTCGTCCTCTATGTCGAGGCGCAGCTGCGCGGCGGCAAGCGCAGCCGCCGCCAGTCGAGCGCCGTCTTCACCACCAGTTCATCGGCGCCAAACGGCGTCGAATGGCGACATCTGCATGAGACCTGGTTGCAGGTGCCGGAACGCTGAACAGGCTCAAGACATCAGACCACAATCGAGTAACTCAAGGGGAACAACAATGAGAAACACGATACTGAAATTCACCGCCGCGCTCGCTCTCGTCACGTTGGCAGGTGCGGCTCAAGCCGCCGATTGCAAGATCACCGTCGGCCTCGTCATGGAGTTGACAGGCCCCGCCGGCGAATACGGCCAGGCCGGCGCCAAGTCGGTCGAGATGGCCTTCCGCGACATCAATGCCGCGGGTGGGGTACGCGGCTGCGACCTTGCGACCGACACGCGCGACAGCCAGAGCCAAGGCAATGTCGCGGTCGATGCCGCGACCCAGCTCGTCCAGGTCAAGAAGGTGCCTGTGATCATCGGCGGCATTATCTCCTCGGTGTCGATCCCGATCCTCACCTCGGTCACCGCGCCAGCCAAGATCGTCCAGGTCTCACCCGCTTCCTCGTCGCCGACGCTGACCGCGCTCGGCCGCGACGGCAAGACCAACGGCATCTTCTTCCGCACCATCACCTCGGATGCGCTGCAGGGCGTGGCCGCCGCCAAATACGCCATCGACAAGGGCTTCAAGAAGCTCTCGGTCATCCATGTCAACAACGACTTCGGCGTCAACATGGTGGCCGAGTTCTCGCGCGCCTATAAGGCGCTCGGCGGCACTATCGTCTCTGACACGCCCTACAACGAGAAGCAGTCGAGCTATGCGTCGGAAGTCACGGCGGCGATGGCCGGCGAACCGGACGGGCTCTATCTCGTCAGCACGCCGGTCGACGGCGCCACCGTCGCCCGCACCTGGATCTCGCAGGGCGGGGTGCAGAAGTTCCTGCTCAACGACGGCATGAACAGTCCCGATTTCATCGATTCCGTCGGCGCCGACTATCTCAAGGACGCCTACGGCACCTCCTCCGGCACCAGCCCGACCGCGTCGACCGATTATTTCAACAAGAACTACAAGGAATTCTCAGGCATCGAGCCATCGAACCCGGCCGCCGATCGTTCCTACGACGCCGGCGCCATTGTCGGGCTTGCCATCGCCATCGCCGGCTCCGACGACCCGGCCAAGATCAAGGACGCCATGTACAAGGCGGTCGATCCGGCCGGCACGCCGATCTATGCCGGCAAGGACGAATTCGCCAAAGCGCTCGGCCTGATCAAGGACGGCAAGCCGATCCGCTACGAAGGCGTCATCGGTCCGGTTTCTTTCGACAAATATGGCGACATTACCGGTCCGTTCCGCTTGTGGAAGATCGTCGACGGCAATGTGACGACCGACGGCGAGATGACGACGGATGATGTCAATGCGCTGCAGGCGAAGTTGCAGTAAAGGTCATTCGCTTGGCGCCGAGCGCAATTGAGATCGGCGCCAAGCGAGATAGCTTTGTAAGGATACAGATGCGTCGAGCGTTCAGCGGGGGACGACGCTGTGCGGCCGTGGTGCATGTGCCGGTGAGGGCTGCACATTGACCAGGCCCGCCGGGGCGTGTCGTGCGTCACCGGACTTTGCTGGTTCAGGCGCGGCGGCGGCAGCGCACAATGCGCCCTGGCCAAGGCTCGATTCAGGCGGCGACCGCCAGCGGCAAACATTCACATGGGATAAGGCGGCGACGGTTCCTCCGCCAAAAGCGCGGTGTTGAGCCGGCGTCTCATCGCACCGCAAGCAAGGAGACGCGAAGGGCGAGCAGGCGGTCACATTACTCATGCGTCAGTTCAACTCGATACGTTCTCCCGTTGCCGCCGAGCGTTTTACCGCATCGACCACCCTCAAGGTTTTGAGCCCCTCACGCCCGCTGACAAGCGGCGGTTCGTCTCCGCGGATCACCTTGCAGAATTGTCTGATCTGCAGAACAAGTGGGTCCTCGTCGTCGACCTCGATACGCGTTTGGTCAAAGGGTTCCCACCAACTCCGTTTACCAGGATTGCGCCAGACCTCGAGCGACGGAACAGCCAGCGATCCGTGCGTCCCTCCGATCATGTAACAGGATTGCTCGGTCTTGGGGTAAGCCGGATTCTCTCCGGTTGTCATCTCCCAGCTCCACGGTGCGACCACCGCGTCCGAGACTGTCGCAGTTCCCAACACTCCGTTCTTGAACTCAATCAGGATCACAGCCGTTTCCTCAACTGCGTTGCCGCGCACCGCGTTGGACTCGCGTGCCTGAACCGCAGCCACATCGCCGAAAAGGTAGCGCAGATTGTCGACATCGTGGATGAGATTGAGGAAAACCGGCCCCGCGCCGCGCTCACGACGCCACGAGATGTCGAAGTAGTCGTCGGGTTTGAATAGCCAGAACATCGCATTGACAACAAGAACGCGACCAAGCTTTCCGCTTTCGATGATTTCCTTTGCCTTCTGCATCATCGGATTGTGTCGGCGGTGATGACCGGTCAAAAGAGGAACACCTTTTGCCTCAGCCGCTGCGATCAGCTTTTCCCCGGATGCAATGTCATCGGCGATTGGCTTCTCGATGAGTGCAGGAATGCCGGCTTCAACGGCTTCCAACCCGTTCTGGACGTGAGCCGGGTTTGGCGTAGCCACGATGATCCCATCAGGTCGGTCTGCGGCAATCATGTCCGCGAAGCCTGGAAACCACTTCACGCCGGCTTCCTTGGCAATGGTCTCGCCAACCGGCGTGGGATCGACCACGGCGCTGAGTTGCGCCGAGGGCTCGGCCAGGACGTGCTGAATATGGCGCTTGCCGATGAGGCCTGCCCCAACGACGGCCAGCTTGACCCGTTGGGTCATGGTCACCTCAGCACTTGCCCGCCGCCTTGATCATTGTCGCCGCACGTCGGATGGCAAGCTGGTATCCTTCCGTACCAAGGCCGCAGATCACGCCGTCCGCGCGGTGCGAAACGAACGAATGGTGTCGGAAGCTTTCGCGCTTGTGCACATTGGAGATGTGGATCTCGATCACAGGCCCCTCGAATGTGTTCAGAGCGTCGAGGATCGCGATCGAGGTATGGGTGAAGGCTGCCGGGTTGATGACGATGCCCGCACCGTCCTCGCGCGCCTCATGAATCCAATCGATGATCTCGTATTCCCGGTTGCTCTGATGAAAGAGGATTTCATGGCCGAGGTCGGCTGCCAGCTTGCGGCAGTCCGCCGCTACGTCTGCGAGCGTTTCATGCCCGTAGATATGTGGCTGGCGTTTGCCAAGCAGGTTGAGGTTTGGTCCGTTGAGAACGTAGATCAGGCTCATGGCATAGTGTCCTTCTTGAGCAACGCTGTCCTGGTCAGACGAACGCGATTGCTTGAACGGCAAAATCAGGGTCCGACTCGTAGAGATCCGCGCGCAGGCCGAGCTTTCCAGCTTCGAGAGCAGGCGCGGCGATCGTCCGCGCGGCCTCGAGAACGGCAGTGAGAAGCTTCTGCTTGGTCTTTGCAGTACGACCCGGTGCCATCCGCACGATGATTTGGATGAAATGATGATCGACATGCTCATCGCCAACGCAGGAGTATGTCGCCTCCCGCGCAAGCGTGCGCACGGCGGAAGGTTTCACAAGGCCGCCATCGCGAACGCAGCGATGCACGGTCAGCGTCAGTCGATCCATGGCTACATGCTCGCCTGCGCCCCGGCTATAGTCGATGATGATATGCGGCATTTGGCATTTCCCCATCAAGCCGACAGGCGGCACAGGTCCGTAAAGTGAAGGGACATGCGGTCTGCGTCCGGTGCTATCCCGGTGAACAATTCGAAAGCCGCTGCTGCCTGGTAGACGGTCATGCCGCCGCCCCGAAGGGTCCGGCAGCCTTTTCCTTCGGCGAGAGCAAGGAGCTCTGTGACGAGTGGCATATAGACGATGTCGGCCACCCAATGCCGTGGCAGAAGCCATTCCGCATCTATGGGCAAACCAGGATGGCTCTTCATACCCGTCGGCGTCGCGTGGATAAGGCCGTCCGCGGAGCGCAGGGCGCTGCCGACATCCGTCGTGGCACGCGCGCAATCCCTTGAGAACCGATCGTTCAACTGCTGGGCCAAGGTTTCCGCCCGTTTTGAATCCTGGTCAAAGATCGACAATGTCTCAATACCGAGCTTGATTGCTGCATGGGCCACGGCGACACCGGCGCCGCCGGCGCCAAGCAGCACGGCATGCGACTTGGCGACGTCCGGAAGTCCGCGCTGGAAATTCTCGTAGAAACCGTACCAATCCGTGTTGTGGCCGATCCTCTCGCCGTTGCGAAAGACCACGGTGTTGACCGCACCGAGCATCTCTGCATCCTCGGAAAGGCGACTGAGGTGGGCGATCACCGTCTGCTTGCACGGATGTGTAATGTTGCTGCCGGCAAAACCGCGCTGCTCTGCCTCGTCCAGGAGGTCCGGCAGCGCGGAGGCGGGAAGGCCTCGCTCGGAGAAGTCGAGAAGCTCGTAACGGTAATCGAGGCCCTGGCGTCGCCCCTCCGTTTCGTGGAGGGCCGGGGACTTTGACATTTGAATGTCGGCACCGATCAGCCCCACGAGGAATTTCTTGTTGTGCATTGGCATCGCTTTCGAAAGTCAGTGATGGGCCAGGATTTCACCGAGGAAGGTTTTCGTGCGCTGGTGCTCGGGAGACTTGAAGAAGACCTCCGGTTCGGCCTCTTCGACAATTTCTCCGGAGTCCATGAAGATGACGCGGTCAGCGACCTGACGGGCAAACCCCATCTCGTGCGTGACACAGATCATCGTCATGCCGTCACGGGCGAGCCCGATCATGGTGTCGAGCACCTCTTTCACCATTTCGGGATCGAGGGCAGAGGTCGGTTCGTCGAAGAGCATGACCTTCGGCTCCATGCAGAGCGCGCGGGCGATGGCGACGCGTTGTTGTTGTCCGCCCGATAGCTGCGCGGGATATTTGTCCGCCTGGTCAAGGATACGAACGCGCTCGAGATATTTTCGAGCCAGTCGCTCTGCGTCAGCGTGGCTCACGCCACGAACACGCATTGGGGCGAGGGTACAGTTCTGAAGTACGGTTATGTGGGGGAAGAGATTGAAGCTCTGGAAGACCATTCCCACTTCGCGACGTACAGCGTCGATGGATTTGGTGCTTCCGTCCAGTACGTGACCCTCGACGACGATCTTGCCTTCCTCGATCGTCTCGAGGGCATTGATGCAGCGGATTAACGTTGATTTCCCGGAGCCTGACGGCCCGCAGAGGACGATCTTTTCGCCTTTGCGGACCGACAAACTGATGGATTTCAAGGCATGGAAAGTGCCGTACCACTTCTGCACATCCTCAAGGGAAATCAGCTTCGATTGATGTTTTGCGGAATTGAGCACGGAACCCTCCATTTGGGCTTTTACTGCACGGTGAACGGGATGTTCGGAATGGATTCCGGGAACTGCGGCAGATCGATCGCCATCCATTTCTTCGTGATGGCGGCGAGCTCACCATTGGCCTTGATTTTGTCGATGAAGGCGTTGACGGCTTCGTTCCAGTCCTTCTCGCCGAGACGGGTACCGACGCCGTTGTAGGTCGTCAAAAAGTTAATCTTGCGCTCGTACGTGCCGGCACTCGCCGCATCCAGACGTTGACCATAGAACTGGTTGCCCCCAACCGCCTTTACCTGTCCGGAGACCAAAGCCTGGATGGTTGCGGCGTCGTCATCAAAGCGGCGAACCGTTGCGGTGGATCCGACGGCGTTCGTTACTGCCTTGTCCTGCGAACTGGATTTCGGAACGCCGATCTCCCATCCGGCAACGTCTTCAGGCTTCGTAACGGTGTCGGATTTGGCAGCATACAGCGAAATCGTGTTGGCGGCGTAAGGCTTGCTGTACTGAATTGCTTTCGCGCGTTCTTCCGTCATCGCCATCGTTGCGAACAGGATGTCGACTTTGCCGGTGGTAAGCGCCGGAATTCGGTTGGCAACGGCGAGTGGCTGGAATTGAACCTTCACGCCCAATTCCTTGGCAAAAAGGTTGGCGATGTCAGCGTCGAAGCCGTCCTGCACGCCGCTTGTGTTGACGAACCCCCATGGCGCATTGTCACCCTGGATGCCGACCACGAGCGTGCCTTTTGCCTTGATTTCCTCTACAGTTGCCGCAGAGGCTGCGGCAGTGCCAATGGTTGCGAAGGCAATAGTTGCCAGTGCAAGTCCAAGAAAAATCCTACGACTGTTATGCATGCTATTCTCCTCCTTACGAGTTTTGCTTCCAGCGAAGCGGTTAGCGGGCAGCTTTCGCCATCCGTTTTTCAAGGCGACTTCCCGCATGGGAGAGCGGCCAGCAAATGATGAAGTAGATTGCGCCGACGATCCCGAAGACGAGCAGCGGACGATAGGTCTGGTTTGAAATGATCTGACCGGCGCGGGTCAGTTCAATGAAGCCAACGATTGCTGCCAGCGACGTGCCCTTGGTGAGCTGGACAAGGAAGCCGATCGTGGCCGGCATCGATATTTTCAGGGCCTGCGGCAGAATGACGTCTTTCATCCGCGAGACATAATGCAAACCGAGGGCGTTGGCGGCTTCCGTCTGGCCCTTCGGCACAGCCTGGATGGAGCCGCGCCAGATCTCGCCCAGGAAGGCGCTGGCATGGAGCGTGAAGGCGACTGCGACCGCAATCCACGCGTTAACGTCGATGCCCAACAGCGCAACGCCGTAATAGACAACGAAGAGCTGCATCAGAAGGGGCGTGCCCTGGAAGACGCCGATATACCCTGCGGTGATCGTCCGGGCGACCTTGTTCTTCGAGGTGCGCAAGAGCGCGATCAGGATTCCGAATATCCCCCCACCGATGAAGCCCACGATCGCAAGCAGCACGGTCCATTTCAAACCCTGCATCAAAAAGAGAAATTGATCTTCTCCGATGGGACCCATGGCTGCTTCCTATCGCGTCGGGTAGTTGAAGTAGTGGCGAGAAATGAGCGCAAAGAGGCCCATCATCAGGCTTGAGATGGCCAGGTAGATAGCGGTCACCGTGAAATAGACTTCGAAGCTGCGGAAAGTGTCAGACTCAATGCGCTGAGCGGCCGAGGTCAGCTCGTAGGCGGCGATCGAGGTGCAGACAGACGTTGTCAGTGTCAGCATAATGAACTGGCTTGTGAGCGAGGGATAAATCGCCCGCAGCGCCGGCTTGAGCACGATGAGCCGGAAGACATCCGCCTTGTGAAGACCAAGTGCGAAACCTGCCTCGATCTGGCCGCGCGAAACGCTCTCGATCCCGCCGCGGATGATCTCGATTGCGTAGGCCCCACCATTGATGCCGAGGGCAATGATCGCCGTGACGGTCGGATTGAGGCGGATGCCCATGAGAGGAAGGGCAAAATATATGAAGAAGATCTGCACCAGGAATGGCGTATTGCGCACAACCTCGACGAACATGATCACGGCAGCCCGCGTGATCCCGCTCTTGGAACTCCTTGCAACGACGCCCAGGAGCCCGATGACGAGTGCGAGGAGCATCCCAGCTAACGCAAGGCCAACCGTTCCAAGCGAACCCCATAGCAATTCCGGGGCGCGGTCGAGGACCGCACCGAAATCAAACGTATACATGTAAGACTTCCTCCTCCTGACCGGCCTAGGCCGCGTCGGCGCCAGATCAGTGATCTGGTTTCAAAATTCCCAGTGCGCCGGCATGCAGATGTTTTAAATGTGCTTTCGGGTCCACCGGCCCGACGAGTGGCACTTCGACCGAGATAGCAGCGCCGTGTTCAGTTGCCGCACAGAGGTCCTTCAATGGCAGTTCGCCTTCTCCAGGAGCGAGCCTGCCGCTTCTCGCCTCGGCGATCATTGCGTCCGATGTTTTGGGCGCAGGCCCGCGGACGTCGCAAAGCTGGATGTGCTTTACCTTCCCTGAATTTGCGCGAAGCTCGTCGATCGAGGCGCCGTTTCGGAAGAAGTGAATCCCGTCAACAAGGGCACCGGCGTTCTCTGCTCCACAGGCATTCAAGATCGCTAGGCTGTCGCGAAAGGTCCTTACCGTCCGCCAGCCCATGTTTTCGATGTCGACTGACATGGCATATCGCGCCGCGAGGGCGCAAAACTCAGACAGGTTTGTGGCAAGACGGCCGCCGTCTCGATCATCGCCGCAAACACTCAGCCGGCGCGCCCCTATGTTCGCAGCGGCTGCCACGGTCGCCTCGTGGGAGGCCGCAAGGAAGCTCTCGTCGATCACGAAGAACTCGATATCGAACACCTTGATGCCTTCGCCATCGGCAACTGTCTTGAACTCCTGGGCACTGTGGCTGCCCACCGGCAACTCGTAAAAGGGGGCTCCGGGAAAGGCGGGGTGCAGGCGAAGCCCTATCGAGGCAAAACCCGCCCGAGCAGCTATCAACGCGAATTCCTTGGGCGGCAGCGCGATCGATGAAAAATGCGCTACGCCCAGTTCAAGGCCCGGCCCTGGCGTCGCGACGGTCATCACAAGGTGCCCTTTGTCGCAAGGTGGTTGCGCAGATTGGTTCCCGTGCGGTGGATATGCTGACGCAACATATCGCACGCATAGTCCAGATCCCTGGCGACGGCTCCCTGAGCGATCTCACTGTGCTCCTGGCTGACGTTGCGGTCACCCGACGTGCGGGTCAGAAACACCCGGCGATAACGGTCGTTGAGATTAAGCAGCAGGCTGCAGAAATGGAGCAGGATTGGCTTCCCGCAGCCGGAAATAAGTGTCAGATGGAATTCGCGGTGGAACTCTTCCCAGCGCTCGAGTGTCTCGGGGCGGGCCGCGTCACGCTCAGTGCGGTTAAGGCGATGCAGCGCGCGCATGACGTTGCCTTCCCACTCCACATCGCCGATCCGCATGGACTCGCGAAGGGCAAAGACTTCGAGCTCTTCGCGCAGGACGGTGATCTCTTCCAGATTTGCCAGGGAGATTGATGAAACGCGGTAGCCGCGATTGTCCTCGAACTCCACTAGACCGTCCGATATCAGCCGCGCCAACCCTTCACGCAGCGGACTGAGGCTTACGTTGAACGTCTTGCGCGCCTTGTCGAGATTGATCTTGCTGCCGGCCTGAAGCTCGCCGGAGATGATCGCCTCACGAAGACGGGATGCAAGCTGGCTCCCAATCGTGTTTTTGCCGTCGTCGAGGAATCCAGAAGACGATGGAGCATCTTCTGCCGGCGGAGCAGATGCGCCGTCATCATGCGGTACCATTGTCCCGGCTCCCAAGATTCATTCGTCGATGATCGGTATTATAAACGATTATTCTTGTCAACTTCGGACGCGATGAAATCTGCGAAAAAGCCACGAGGTAACCTCGCTTCCTTCGATTAAATAGAGTTAAATCAACAATTTAGACGTGTTCGTCTCGATTATTTTGGCATCTTGGTGTCACGACAATGCGCCACGGTGGCCTTGACAGATAATCGATTATTTTGATAGTCGGGCAAATCGGGAGGTAGCCCCTTATGGTAATCAAAACCGAAAGCGATCTGACGCCAGCCGTCCTCGCTGTGATGAATCGCACTGAAGACCCCCGCCTGCGAGAAATCCTCGTGTCGATGGTCGCGCATCTTCATGCTTTCGTGCGCGAGGTTCGACTGACTGAGGTCGAGTTTCGGGAGGCGACAGCCATGCTGAACGAGATCGGGCAACTGCATACTGATCACCACAACGAGTTTGTGCTGATGGCCGGTTCTCTTGGCGTGTCTTCACTTGTCTGCCTGCTGAACAATGGCGACAGAGGACAGACCGAGACCTCCCAGTCGCTGTTGGGTCCATTCTGGCGCCTCAACTCTCCGCGAGTCGAAAATGGCGCGTCGATCATCCGATCCGAGACGCCGGGCACTCCCTTATTCGTGCATGCCAAGGTCGTTGACCGCGACGGTAAGCCAATTGCCGGCGCTGAAGTGGATGTCTGGCATGCATCTCCCGTCGGTCTTTATGAAAACCAGGACCCGGACCAGGCCGAGATGAACTTGCGCGGCAAATTCACGACCGACGAGCAAGGTCGGTTCTGGTTCAGGACCGTCAAGATGGTCGGGTATCCGATCCCGGTCGATGGCGTGGTCGGACGCCTGCTCAAAGCTCAGGGACGCCATCCGTACCGACCCGCGCACCTGCACGCACTGATCTTCAAGTATGGATACAAGACGCTGATTTCCCAGGTCTTCGACCCCAGCGACCCGAACATCGGCTCCGATGTTCAGTTCGGTGTCACGGCAGCGTTGACCGGCGACTTCGTTCGTCATGAGGAGCCCCATCCGACCGAAGCGGATATTCCTGGTCCGTGGTTCTCGCTCGACTACACCTATGCCATGGAGCCCGGCGAAGCCGTTTTGCCGCGTCCCCCGATCAAATAAATCACAATCAGCTGAGCAAACGATATGATCACCGAAGAAGAACGCCGGGCCGCGGCAGACGCGCTGCTCAAAGCTGAAATCGAGCGCAAGCCGATCATACAGCCCAGCGAGACCTACCCGAACCTCGAGCTCGAGGACGCCTACCGAATTCAGGCTTTGTGGGCGGAGGCGAGGGTAGCCAAGGGCGCACGGATCGTCGGGCATAAGATTGGCCTGACGTCACGCGCAATGCAGATGGCTTCGAAGATGACGGAGCCGGACTATGGCTGCATTCTTGACGATGCGCTTTACAACGACGGAGCGCAGATCAGGGCTGACTTGTTTATCAAGCCGCGCCTTGAGGTCGAGCTGGCCTTTGTTATGGGTGAGGATCTCGTCGGGCCCGGCACCAGGATCTATGACGTCATGCGTGCGACCGAATTCGTTGTCCCGGCGCTCGAGATTATCGACTATCGGACCGAAGTCCCTCGAGCGATCACGGATACAATTGCGGACAACGCGGCTTTCGGCGCCCTCGTCGTTGGCGGCCGTATAATTCGCCCGATGGACATCGATATCCGTTGGGTCGGAGCGACTCTTTCCAAGAACGGCATCATCGAGGAGTCGGGCGTGTCGGCGGCGATCATGGGACATCCGGCAGCCGGCATCGCGTGGCTGGTCAACAAACTTCATGCTGTGGGCGGTGGCCTGAAGAAGGGACAAATAGTCCTGGCCGGCTCCTTCACGCGTCCTGTCGATATCGCGAAAGGTGATGTCATCCAGGCCGACTATGGCCCTGTTGGCTCCATCGGTGTGTCGTTCGTGTGAGGTGCCAGTTGGATCATCCCGTCAATCGGTTCAAGCGGAAGCTCCTTGCTGGTCAAAGTCAGATCGGCCTGTGGTGTGGCCTGCCGGGAAACTACGCCGCGGAAATCGTCGCGCCTTCAGGTTTCGATTGGCTCCTGTTCGATACGGAACATTCCCCGGGTGACGTTCTGACCGTCCTGCCACAATTGCAAGCGGTCGCATCATACGACGTTTCCCCAGTCGTCCGCCCGGCCATCAACGACCCCGTTCTGATCAAGCGCTTCCTGGATATCGGCGTTCAGACACTGCTCATCCCCTACGTTCAGAACGCTGAAGAGGCGAAAGCCGCAGTCGCGGCCGTGCGATATCCTCCGGATGGAATTCGTGGTGTTTCTGCGCTGACACGCGCCACTCGTTTCGGCCGAGTTGCGCACTATGCGCAAAATGCGGAACGGGAAATTTGCCTGTTGCTGCAAGTTGAGACGCGGGAAGCGCTTGGCAACCTCGAGTCGATTGCTTCGGTAGAGGGAGTGGATGGCGTATTCGTAGGACCGGCAGACCTTGCAGCGAGTTACGGACACAGGGGACAACCGAGCCACCCGGAGGTGGTCGATGCAATTGTCGGCGCGATTGAACGCCTGAAAGCGTTGGGCAAGCCTGCGGGCATTCTTACCCCGGATGAGAAGTTCGCGGCACGGTGCATCTCGCTGGGAACACTATTTACTGCCGTTGGTGTCGATGTCGCTGTTCTGGCGAGGGGATCGGAAGCACTCGCGGCACGATTTGCATCGCAAGGAGCGCCCCGCGATGCCGGAACGCGATGAACTCCTCACTGAAATCGCACCGACGGGAGTCATCAGAGCCGCGGTCAACATGTCGAATGCCGCACTTGTCCAACTCGATCCAGTGACAGGCGTTCTAACAGGACCGAGCGCGCGGATCGCGATCACACTTGCGGAAGAACTCGACTGCTGTTTGTCGCTGGTTCGATACGGATCGGCCGCTGACATTCTTGCGGCTGCCGAAGGCAACGAGTGGGACGTTGCATTCATTGCTCCCGATCCGTCACGTGCCGACATGTTATCCTTCTCGGCCCCCTATACCACCGTGACCGCCAGCTTTCTGGTGTCAGACAGCAGCCCGCTAGGCAGCGTGGGGGACGTCGACGTCGAAGGGGTGCGCATCGCCGCCGCCAAAACCGCTGCGTATACAAAGCAGCTTGAGCGACAGGTTAGAAATGCGATCCTCCTCCAAACCGAAAATCCCGCCTCCGCCCTGCACATGCTTATGTCCTCCCAGTGCGATGCTGCTGCGGGCTTGACTGAGTCCCTGTCACGTTTCTGCGAAGAGAATCCAGGTTTCCGCGTTGTTGAGGGGACATTCTCGAAAGTGCCTCAGGCGATCGCTGTCCATCGGAGGTGCGTTCACGCTTCAACATTCCTGTCGGACTTCATCCAGCAGCATTGCAGTGCGGGTAAGCCGAGCAATTGAAGAGAGAGCCGCAGGGCGCTGTCGAGCACGTTTCTCGTCAACGGCCCTTCGGTAGAGACACTCTCCCAGGCGCGGTTCACCGGGAAACGATCGCGCGAGGCCTTGAGGCCGACGACGCCGCAGCAGGCAGCAGGGATCCGAATTGGATCCCTGCTGCCTGCTGCGGGCTCGCTGATCTCGTTTAGATCGCCTCGCGCGGTACCGTGGGGACCCAACCTGGGATCTATGGAACCGCATCCGTCCCGACGATGCCCCCCTCATTCTCGAGAACGCTGATCCTTCTGACTTCGGAGCGGTTGAGTTTCAGGCGAACCCCGATGGAGCAGGCCAGCTCTTTTGGTTCGCGATGGATGGATCGCTCCAGCGGGGCGTGATAGATTGTGCTGACGGTACTTTTTGCGTTCGAGTCCAGTGTGCGACCGAACACCGTGAGAGCGAAAATCGGCCGATTGACACCGATAGTTGCGGAAATCTCAAAAGAATTTTTGCGACAATTTTCTCTTTAAAATCAATATCGCAACTTTTTGGCGGCCTGCGTGTCGGAAATTCAGGCCAATACGAAGAAAAAACCCAGCTAGATCAATGGCCTAGCTGGGATAAAAGCAATTGAGTGGGAGTAGAGGGAAAACGGCGGCAATAGCATAGTTTCGGCGGCGATTTTCGCTGCCCTATGAATTGCCTTCGTGTCCGTATCTGCCTCCTACTCGACTGAGAATCTCCAGCTCCGATGGGGCAGACGCGATCTGCGGCCATATTCCGGATCAAGTAAAGTGCTTTCGAACGGTTCGAGCGCTGTGAAGTACAATAGCGTTTATAAGGCCGTGTCTGCTTAGCGCCGCATCTCGGCCGTATAGATCCGCTTTGCCGTTTCCTGAAAGCTGACGTCGCAGGCGACCACTCCAAGGTCGCGGTTGCGCCACAAGCCGACTTGGCTCGCCGCTCCATTGCAGCACAATTCCTGAGACGTGATATCTTTCTCATTCGAAGGCAGGTGATGAACCAAAATGCGGAAGATCGCAGCGATTCTGGTAGCGGATGTGGTTGGCTATAGCCGCCTCGCAGAAGCGGATGAGGATCGGACACTTGCGCGGCTGCGGGTTCTGCGGAACGACTTGCTCGATCCGACGATCGCCGCACACGATGGACGAGTGGTCAAGCGTACTGGAGACGGCGCTCTCGTGGAGTTCCGCAGCGTTGTCGAGGCCGTGCGTTGCGCTGCTGAGATGCAGGAAGGCATGGTCGAATGGAACACAGGACTGCCTCTCGATGAGCGCATTGAATTCCGCATCGGCATCCACGTCGGCGATGTCGTCGAGGAGAGTGACGGAGACCTGATGGGCGACGGAATAAACATCGCTGCCCGCCTGGAAGGCTTGGCGAAGCCGAACGGAATCTGCTTGTCGGGTTCGGCCTACGAGCAGGTACGTGAAAAGCTCAAGGAACAGTTTGTCGATCTGGGCGAGCAGACCTTGAAAAACATCGCCAGGCCAGTGCGCGCCTATCACATGCTGTCCGGTACCGCATCGACGGAACCGGAAGTCGCACGAGGGCGACTAGTCCAGCAGGGCAAGCCTTCGATCGCCGTCCTCCCCTTCCAGAACATGAGTGGCGATGTCGAGCAGCAATACCTCTGCGACGGGCTTACAGAGGACCTGATCACAGAGCTTTCACGCTTCCGGCAGATGCAGGTTGCGTCGCGCAATTCGTCCTCCCGCTTCCGCGGAGACGACGTTGACATGATGCGAGCGGGACGCGAACTCAGCGTGCAGTACCTCGTCGAAGGCAGTGTCCGCCGTATGGGAACGCGCATCCGGATAACGGCCCAATTGATCGATGCCACGACGGGCAATCACGTCTGGGCAGAGCGTTATGACAGTGTGCAAGACGAGATATTCGATGTCCAGGATCGCATTGTTCGCACTATCGTCGGAACACTTGTAGGACGAATGACGGCCGCGCGCACCGAGGTGGTCCTGCGCAAGCCCCCAGCCAGCCTGGCGGCCTATGAATGTGTCCTGCGCGGTGATGCGTTGCCAATTGGGACGCCGGAGATTGAGGCAGAGGCACGGCATTACTTCGAAAGGGCCGTCGAACTCGACCCCAGCTACGCTCGTGCCTACGCATTGTTGTCGTCAGCTATCGAGCGAGAGTGGTTTCTCGACATGAGTGGTTCGAACCGCTTGCGCGACGAGGCGTTCGAGATGGCGCGGATAGCCGTCGCGCTCGATGAAAACGACCATCTTTGCCAACTAGTAATGGCTTGGGCACAGGTCGATCGCGGCGCCTACGAAGTGGGTGAACAGCATTTCGCCAAGGCCATTTCTCTAAATCCAAACCATCCGGTCAATCACACCGACTTGGCGATGTTCTATAACTATCGCGGCGAAACCGAGAGAGCCATTGAGGGGATGCTGGAGGCGAAGCGCCTCGACCCATTCTTCAACCCTTCTTGGTATTGGGACGAACTCGCCGCCGTCTACTTCAACGCGCGCCGCTATGACGACGCCATTGTCAACATGCGCCGATCAAGTTCTTTGACGTTCTCGAAAGAGGTTTGGTTCGCCGCAAGCTACGCAATGGCTGGCAAGCCCGATCTTGCGAGAGATCGCGTTGCTGGTTTGCTGCGGCGGATCCCAGAATTCTCCACTGCCAGATACGTGGCCAAGGAGCCGCTGTTTCGCATCGAAGACCGCCAGCATCTAGCTGAAGGCATGCGCACAGCGGGCTTGCCGGAATGACCGCATTGGGTCAATTTCGGACTTGGGCCACCTGGGCTGAACGTCCGTTATTGTTCCTCGGACGCCAAAAAACCGCCATTCCGCCATCGGCCCCATTGTTGCCCTGCGCTCGGCAGCCTACGGAAAGAGCTCGAAGTGCTCGACTTGAGCAGACTCGATCAACTCGGCTTCATCGCCATGATAAATCGCGTTATTCCAGTCTGGCCCGATAGCGGCCTTCACCGACTCCAGACCATCCCAGACCATCACCATGCAGAACGTCCTGCCCGCACTCTCCGCAGGTGGCTTACCGGGGTAAAAGGCGATGAGGCCCGCCTGCTTCCTCAGCCAGGGAATAGAAAGCGACTCAACACGCTCCTGCCAGAGACGCTGCTTTCCAGCAAAGACCGTGCCGCGATAAATGCGGATAATCACGGCGATACCTCCTTACGGTGCCTTCGTGCGAACAGAATGCGCCCCCTCGATCATGCAGACTGTCGCTTGCCGTCTACGGCGACTTGCATCCGAGCAACCGGACCGGCTTCTCAAGTTTGGCGAGGTCCTCAGACTTGGCACAGCGTGGAAAGCCGGCGAGGCTCATCGTTTCGATCAGCCGGTTCCGCTGTACCTCGGTGAAGGGGAGGTTGGCGATTATTCCCTCTATGCTCAAGTCCGGATACTTCTGGAGGGTGAACGCGACAAGCGTCCGCGCCTCATCCGTCCGGCCCAGAGCCGCAAGCGCGGCAGCTCGAAACGTCCCCACCCAGCGATCGTAATTGTCAGGGCCGAGCCGGTCCGTCATGCGCAGGGCGTCCTCGTAACGACCGGCCCAGAAGTAGGCGACGTTGAGCGGACGGGTGCTCCACATCGGGAAGTTCGGGTTCAGGCTGATCGCCCTGTCGGCCAATTCGGCTCCGCGTTCGGGCTCGCCGAACATGGCCGCCCAGGTAACGTAGAAGGTCAGGATCTCGAACTCGTTCGGCGCCATGCTGAGGGCTGTGTCGAACTCCGCCTTCGCCTTCGCCAGATCGGCGCTCTCGGCCAGGGTAATCGCGCGGACCACATGCGCCTCTGCGTCACCTGGGTCGAGCGTGACCGCGCGCATCGCAGCATCGGCAGCCAGCTTTTGGTTCCGCAGGGGCTCCACCCCGAAGCCGGCAAGGACCTTGTGGGCGTGCGAAAGCTCGATCCAAGCCCGGGCGAGGGAGGGATCAAGCTCCAGCGACCTTGTGAGAAGCCGGATCGCCTCTTCCAGATCGTCGCGATTGACCCGCTCGAGCCGCTCGGTGCCGAGAAGGTAGAGCTCGTAGGCGTTGAGGTTCGCTGGCGGCTTGCGATGCGCCTCCCGGCGGCCCGCCACTTGAATCAGGCCCGCGCCACCACCGAGCCGGTTCGAGACCTGCTCGGCGATCTCGGTCTGAATCGCGAAAAAGTCGTTTTCGGGCCGATCCCACCGGTCCGACCAGATGTGCTTGCCGGTCGCAGTTTCAACAAGTTGCGCCGTGATGCGCACGCGATCGGCCTGGCGCTGGATCGAGCCCTCGACGATGAAGTCAGCATTGAGAGCCGCCCCCACTTCTTTCGTGTTAGACGTCTTCTCCTTGTAAGCTGTGGTCGTATTGCTAGCTATCACCCGAAATTCTGGAAATCGGGCAAGGTCAGTGATGATGTCCTCGGTCAGGCCGTCAGCCAGCCGCTGCTGGTCCGCATCACCACCGATCATCCCAAATGGCAGCACCGCAATGGAGGGCAGAACTGCCCCGGCGCCACTCTCATCGGCGCGATGATTAAAGCCCCAGAGGAGTCCTGCCGCAAACAAGGCAATGGCAAGAGCTATGATGGCCGCCGACCGACTCCGGCCTGTCGGTTCGATCGGCCATTCCGCGGCGTCAATTGCGAGTCTGTACCCGCGTTTTGGCACTACCTTGAGAGCCATCTGGTTCTTATCGCGCAGTGCCCGGCGGATATCACCGATGCATTGCACCAAGCTGTCGTCGGTTACTGCAATGCCAGGCCATATCGCTTGCATAAGCTCGTCTTTTGTGACGACGCGATCAGTGTGCCTGCTGAGGTATTCAAGCACCGCGAAGGCTTGCGAGCGCAAGACCACATCCTTGCCTTGGCTGTCGCGCAAAATCCCGGCGGCAAAATCGAGAGTGATGCCGTTCACCACGATTGTCTTGGATGAGCGCGGATTCATCCCGCATCTCTTTGCATGCGCAGAACGTCGAACCCTTGATCATGAGCATATCAAACTCCAGATCGGGAGAAAATCGGCGTTTGATCGGTTTCCTTTCGTTACACCAAGGTTGTCTTGGCCGATCATGCCGACTAGCGACGAGGGGTAGCAGGTCCAACTTTTGATGGCTTCGAAACCCACGGCTGTACTGGCAGCAGCTTGCGCGTTGATATCGGGCGGAAGCGCGGGCGCGCATGATGCGGTGCGCGGCTGGCCTTATCCGCCAGCTTGCTGCAAGGGAGATGACCTGGGAGGCGATTGCGAGCGCATCCCGGGCGCATCGGTGAAGACTGGACCGAGCGGCTTTTCCGTTACACTACTCCCTGGCGACCACCACCTGGTGACTCGACAGCATTTGTTTCAGATTCCGTATAGAGACGCGCTGCCGTCCGGTGACCACGATTTTCATATCTGCCTGCATCCAAGTGAGGAGTATATGAACTGCTTCTTCGCGCCGCCCGATTCGATTTGACGGCGAGTTCCGTAGTGAGAGTAGTTCTTGCAAGTATCGGACGTCCGCTGGGGCGCAAAGCGGTCGGCGCTACGCTGGGTGAAAAGGTCGGCTTTCTAGCCCAATCATCCCGAAAGCGGAGGTTCCGATCTCGGCCCATTTTCGGCAGTCGAATGATCGAGTTTGCGAGGGCTCAAGCATCGCGTTAAGTTGCGGCCGGCGTCGGCACCCTGACGGTACTTTTTGAAAGCAATGGGAGCACACGTTCCGGTGCGGTGGCAAGGTCAAAAGTCCGATTGATCTCGATAGTCCACGGAACCTCAAAAATTTTTTCGCCAAAAATTTCCCTTTAAAATCAATACCGTAGGTTTTTGACGGGCTCGGGGTCAGCTTTCGGCGCAGCAAGAAAGAAAAAACCCAGCTAGATCAATGGCCTAGCTGGGATAAAAACAATTGAGTGGGAGTAGGGGCTGCCATCGCTCTGATGCCTTCTCAAAAGTCTCAGCCGTTCCCCCCGGAAGCCCGTCCGGACGCCGCATTTGACGCAGTGGAGCGACATCCAGCGGAAGCTGTAGTCGGGTAGACGATCATTTGCGTGACCTCGATGCCGGCGCCAATTTCATAGTCGTTCATGAACACCCGGTCGCCGGTCATCAGCGCTAGGCCTTGATAACGGAATGCCGACGGACCGGCGCGCGCGGATCGCCGATACGCTCCAGCCAGCGATAGAACAAATGCTCGTCCTGCGGTTGCCGACCAGGCCGCGGATGATCCGGCGGGGGTCGACATCGACCAACAATATTCGAAGAAGGTGCCGGTCAGCTGGAAAGATGCGCGGATCGTTTCGCGCCGCTATGCGGTCGAAACGCGTGCGCGACAGGCTGTCGGAGCGAGCCCCTTCAGCTTGACGATCGCCGCGAAGTCGGACTGCGGCAAACGGATCTCGTGATTCTCGACGCTGAAATAGTCGCAGATCCTGCGCATCAGCGGCGGCCGCGGCGTCGAGGAGCCGGAGAGATAGCGGTTCAGCTGGCTGCGATTGGCTAACCTTGAGGGTTCGACAGCCCACATCACGGCATTGGTACCGAAAATCGGGTATGCCTAGGCAGCCGAACTTGCGAAAGAGATGCTGTCCGCGGACAGGTACCGATACCGACCACGGCTTGATCGGTGAGGCATGGAGCAGCCCTTTGCGTGTTGCTTTCCGTCTGACAAGACGAGCGAGACCTCCATCGGAGTCCTTGCGAGCGAGGCGGTGCTCTCTGCCCATGAGGTTCTCGGTGACCACGACGGTGGTATTCTTGACTGCCGCGCGCGCTTTGGTAGGCGACCTCGACCAAATTCGATTTGTTGAGCCAGGGCTTCGACTTCGCACGGGTGAAACGCCCGGTAGCTGGAAGTCACGCAATGCCCGCCAGGGCCTCCGGACAATTGAGGTTCGGGAGCTCCGGCGAATGGACCTCCGCCGGAGCACGCACATTCCCGAACATGTCGACCAAGAGCGCGGGGACCATGACTTGACAATCTGGCGGGGCACATGATTTATTTGGATGGACAGATAAAAAATAACTAAAGGGGAATACCGATGCTAATCCCGCGATTGTGGGGCTTTTCGCTCGTCATCGCCGTTGCCATGACCTTCTCCGCGGCGGCGCAGGAAAGGGTGGTCAACATCTACAACTGGTCGGACTACATCGATCCGAAGGTTCTGGACCAGTTTACGGCCGAGACAGGCATCAAGGTCGTCTATGACGTCTATGACGACAACAAGATCCTGGAGACCAAGCTCCTGGCTGGAAGGACCGGCTACGATATCGTCGTTCCCTCGGCCTATTTCCTTCAGCGCCAGATCCTGGCTGGCGTCTATCAGCCGCTGGACAGGTCGAAGCTCGCGAATGAGAAAAACCTGTGGCCCGCGCTTATGAAGCGGATGGAGCTTTACGATCCGGGCAACCGCTACGCCATCAACCTGATGTGGGGCACCACTGGCATCGGCGTGAACGTCGACAAGGTCAAGGCCGCACTCGGAAGCGTTCCCGACAGTTGGAGCCTGGTATTCGATCCCGCCAACATGGCCAAGCTTCAGGGCTGCGGCGTCACGATGCTCGACGCGCCCGACGATGTGCTGCCGGCGGCATTGAACTATCTCGGCCTCGATCCGAACTCGAAGAATGTCGATGATCTGCAGAAGGCCGCCGGCGTCGTCGCCAAGGTCCGCCCCTATATCCGCAACTTCACCTCGTCGGCCTATATCGAGGGTCTGGCGACGGGAGACATCTGCGTCGCGATCGGCTGGTCCGGCGACGTCCTGCAGGCGCGCGACCGTGCGCTCGAAGCGGCCAAGGGCCTCGGCACCAAGCCGATCAACGTTGCCTACATACTACCCAAGGAAGGCGGGCAAATCTGGTTCGACAGCGTTGCCATCCCGGCAGATGCGCCTCACCCCGACGAGGCGCACCAGTTCCTGAACTTCATCATGCGCCCTGAGATCGCGGCCCAGATCAGCAACTACGTTCGTTATGCCAGCGGCAACCTTGCGGCCAAGGACAGGATCGATCCGGCCATGGTCAACGATCCGACCGTCTATCCGGGGGATCAGGTCATGAACCGGCTCTACGTGATCACCATGTACGACAATGCAGTGACCCGCGCGATGACCCGCATGTGGACGCGCATTGCCACCCAACAATGAGCGGCGTGTCGGTTGTCGAGCAACTCGATCTGCGGCCGCGGCGTGAGCTTTTCGATGAATTCATGCGAAACCCCGGCGGCCCGCACTGTCCCGAACTGGCGCGCCTGCTGAAGGTGATGCGGTCGCGAACGACAATGCCATGGGTGGCGGCCATCGAGTGTCCGGCAGGCTACCGCCTGGTTGGATTGTCGGGCAGGGGACGACCGCTTGAGTTCCTCAGCGACGAGAGCTTCGCGTCGCTCCACGAGGCCGAAACGGCGGCCTTCGCTATCCGCTGGCGACAATTATTTGGACAAGTGCCGCCGGACGCGGGCTCATGCCAGGGGACTATGCATCAAGCATGAAACGGCTTCTGGGCTATGCCAGCCAATGGTCGGTCAGACCGGGCGATACCGTCGACTTTTTCCTGTCCAGCGAGCCGGAAGAGACCGTCTCGCTAGACATTGTGCGTGTCATCAACGGAGCGCCGGCAGCGCTTGACCTGCGACCGATTCCCGGCGCAACGCTGGGGTCGCGGCCGGTAGCCAATCAGCCGATCCGGACCGGATCCTACCTGACCTTGACCATGCAGGACGGATTCGCCCAACGTGGCGTGACCGTGGCTTTCAGCGTCAAGCCGACACGCGATGCGCTGGCCTGCATCTTGGATACGGGCACTTTGCGTCTGTGGCGCGATGCGGGTGGCAGCTTGGCGCTCGAAGGCGCCGGGGAGCCAAATCGGGTGGCTTGCCACCGAATGGCGCGCGGTAAGTGGCATTCCGTTCGCATCGTGCTGGATGCGATCGAGCAGTCGGCTGTCGTCACGGTGGAAACAGCGTCTGCCGGGCCGGCCTGCACGATCTCCATACCCGTGCCGCTTGGCTGGCAAGGCATCCAACGCCTGTCGCTTGGCGCAAAGACAGACGGCAGTTCGGCACTCGACGGGGTCGTCTCGGGATTCCGGCTGTGGGGCGCCGATGAGTCAAGTCCGGATATTGCCCTCGACTTCCGCGATCGTCTCGACTGCGACCAACTCACCAACCGGGGTACCGCGAAGGTCGGCGCAAGGTTGGTCAACGCACCGACGCGCGGCGTGCCCGGTCCCAACTGGGCGGGACAGGCGTTCTCGCCGGCGGAAGACCAGGCTCTCTATGACGCCGTTCATTTCCACAGCGACGACCTCGAGGATGCCCGATGGGAAGCCAGCGCGAGTTGGGTCATCCCGCCGGGTTTCGAGAGCGGCTCCTACGCGCTGCGCGCAAGAGGATCGACAGAGACGACCTACGTTCCGTTCTTCGTGAACCCTGCTCGGGCGGCGCCATGCAGGCCAGTCGCCTTGCTCGCCTCAACTTTCACCTATCATGCCTATGCCAATCACCGGATCGCGCTTGAAAGCCCGGAATACGAAATCTCGGAGCTGAGCGCCCTGCCGGTCCTCGACGAGGAACTGCAGACCCTGCAGCATATGCCGGAACTCGGGGCGTCACACTATGATCGGCATGTCGACGGTCATCCAATTTACGTGACGACGCGCCGGCGGCCGATCCTCAACATGGCGCCGGACACCAGCAACTGGTCCTATAATGCCGATACCAGCATCACGGCCTTCCTGCACGCTCGCGAAATCGACCACGATATCGTGACCGACGACCTGCTTCACGATGAGGGGGTGTCGGCGCTGGACGGGTGTCGTGTCCTCATCACCGGGACGCATCCGGAATACCTCTCCACGCGCGAATGGGGCGCCCTGGTCGCTTTCCTCGACCGTGGCGGCCGCCTCATCTATCTCGGCGGCAACGGGTTTTACTGGCGCGTGGCTATCGCGCAGGACCGTCCCTGGCTGATGGAGCTTCGCCGGGCGGAATCGGGCGCGCGCTACAACGAGGCCGAACCGGCCGAATATCATATGCAGTTCAGCGGCGAACGCGGCGGCCTCTGGCGCCGGCTCGGCAGGCCGCCGCAAGGTCTGGTCGGGGTCGGCATGGTCGCCGACGGCTGGGACCGTGGAGCAGGCTACAGGCTTACCGACGCAGCGCGCGACCCGCGCGTGGCCTTCGCCTTTGAAGGCGTTCACGGCGACGTCCTCGGCGCCCCCTGCGACGCGCATCCGGGAGCGGCCGGGCAGGAGGTCGATGCCGCCGACCCGGAGTTGGGCACGCCCGATCATGCTCTCGTGGTCGCATCGTCCACCATGCTGGGAGCCGGCTACTACCTTGCGCCGGAGGAAGTGGTATTCCTGCATTCGGCGACCACGGGCGACGTGAACGCCAGGGTCAGGGCAGACCTGACCTTCTTCGAAACACCGGCCGGGGGGGCGGTCTTCTCCACGGGTTCGATCGCCTGGGGAGCGGCGATGGCCGCCGAGCAGGGACGGACCGATGTCGGTCGGTTAACTGAAAACGCTATCCGGCGCTTTGCTGATCCGAGGCCGTTCGCTTTCCCCCAGGCTTCAGGTCCGGGAGGAGACGGGTGAGCCCCTTGGTCATCCGCAACCTGGCGGCCTGAACTGACAATGCGCTCTGGCCAAGATGCATCTCCAACCAAAGAGAGTCGCACAAGCCGCTGATCAGGCTTGCGTCGGTTGCGGCGTCGGATGCGGCATGCCCGGTTGCCTGCCGCAGCGCCTCGGTCAGGGCAGCGAGATATTCTCGTTCCAATTCGAGGCTTATCTCGCGGTAGCGCCGACGCGGCCCGGCCTCTCCCCAAAAGGCAAACCAGACCGACAGCTTGCTGCGCGAGCAGATCGCCTTATCCAATGGAGCCAACGCCAGGGCCTTCACGCGCTCCACCGTGCCGGCTTCTGAATGCTGCAAGGCAAGCTGCCAGGCAGCGCGAAACTCTGCGGCCAGCATGTCGATCACGCACTCGAACAGGCTTTCCTTGCTGTCGAAATGGAAGTTGACCAGACCATGGGAGAGGCCGGCGTGCCGGGCGATGTCGTAAACGGTGCAGGCCGCAAATCCACGCTCTGCGATTGCTTCCAGGGCGGCTTCGATCAATTGACGGCGGCGCTCGGCGCGCTTTTCCTCGCGCCGAGGCGTGTCTGGGACGGCACGGACGCGATGCGCTGGTCGCCGCCCTTCCTTGGAATCTTCCGTCTTTGACATGGAAGTGGATTAGGCAAGCGAAACGACAGCGTCAAGCGAGGTATCTGGCTCCCAGCGATGTCGACGGAAGCGCGGCCACCTGCCGCAGCTCGAATGTCCTACGGCCTGGCCGACGCTTAACATCGTAATTATGCGGCAGTGCCGATAGTTTGCTCAAGCACACTGTTTACCCTGCACTCTTTTGCGTCACAGTTGCATCGAGCGATCAGCCCAGGGCCGGTTGACGATACTTTTTCACGAGATGGAATCCCAGCTTCCTTTCGCGCACAGAAAGAAAACGCGCGATTGATATCGGTAGTCCGCGAAACCTCGAAAAAGATTCCGTCAAGAATTTCTCTTTGAAATCAATACCGTAAGTTTTTGGCGGACAGTGCGTCGGATATCTAGGCGCAAACAAAGAAAAAAATCAGCAACGTCAATGGCCTATTTGGGTTGGAGACAATCGAGTAGGGGGAAGACCTGCGAAATTCGGCGAAGGGCTATTTTAGCGTAGAGCATGCGGTTTATCTGCGGCCTTGTGACTATCGGACTGCGTCATCGGTAGGACTTCGACACCGGCAAGGGTAGGACTTCGACACCGGCAAGCTATTGATTCTAAAAAGCTAGATTTTGATTGGTTGCCTGGCGGCATAGAAGGCGGCGACAAAATCCAACGGTATTTCCGGTATATTCACGGCGCTCAAGCGGGCTCGGTGGCATATCGCAGGTGAATTCGCGCGCTGGCGGCGTTTTTTGATGGCTTAAGTCTTGAAATTGCTATGGAAAGCGCCGCCTAGCAAGAATATATGACGATATTCGGGAGAATCCATGTGGATCATCTATCCAGAGAATAGATGATTCCTCAGGCGTCATCGGTCGGAACTGGTCACGCAAGACCGCGAACCGGAATTCCGCACGTACTGTGCCATCACGCCCCCTGTCTCAGCGACATCGGTTCGCTTGGCGCGACATTCGTGCCGGGCTCCTTATTTGGATTTCGTGCCTGCCGTTACGGAAGCTGTCGCTGAGGTCCCAGGATCTGCCAATATTTTAAGAGGCGATCTGTGTTTCTTTCGCTAAGAAATTCTTAAACTATGGAAGTATAAAAAAACTAAATCCGAGATAGACGTTGGAGTGATAAGCATAATATTTACGGTGTTCAGCAATTGGCAATGCATAATAACGGAATATATCGCGATATACACAAATATTCTATATTGTCACAAATTTTACATAAATATAGACACATCGCTGCTGTATGAGTTGTATTGCGTTCAAGAATTTTCGGATGTACGTTAGAACTCTATCATACATTCATAAATCTGCGGTCATATGTCGGGGGGGCAAAATGAACATTTTGTCGCGGCCAGCCTTTTTTGACGCGTTCCAGAAGAGATTTATATTAGCCAGCAAAGAAGAGGCGCCAGTCCCTGGCGTATTTGGTCGTTGGCTGGCGAGTTCGCTCCTGAGGCGCTCACCGGGGCGAGCCCGACGGCCCAGCAAAACATCAGATCTGCCGAACCTGGCGCTTGAGGCTCTTGAGGCGCGCTATCTGCTGTCGGCCGACGTCGTGCCTTTCGCGGTCGACATGAACGACCTGGCCGGGGCCGACTATTCGTTGCGCTATGACAATCTGATCCAGACGATCCAGATCTATGACAACAAGACGGATACGCTGATCGACCAGCGCAACGCGCAGCAGGTCGACTATATCGTGGTGCGCGGCACCGCCGCCGACGACAAGCTCACCATCGACTTCGGCGAAAACTTCCTGGCGGCGCTCGACGTACGCTTCGACGGTGGTGCCGGCAACGATACGCTTGCTATGACGGGCGCCAGCTTCGACGCCGTGCGGCTCGCGACCGACACCGGCCAGTCAGGAAGCATTACCGCGCAAGCCGGCGCGTTGACCCATAGCATTGGCCTGGCGAGCGTTGGCGCGGTCGAGGATGATACAGCGGCCAGCGAGCGAATTTATGCCGACAGTTCCGGGCAGGCGCGGGTGATCCGCATCGGCAGTTCAGATGGTTCAGATGACAATCTGGCGGTGCTTGACGCCGGAACCTCCAACAATCTGATCGCCTACAGGTTTGCAGTTCCTGCGGTCTCGTTGACCGTTGACGCGGGGGCGGGTGACGACAGCTTCGTGCTGCACGAGATCGACCCCGCTTTGGCTGGCAAGGTCTTGTTGAGTGGCGGCGCCGGCAGCGACGCCGTTGTCGGGCCTCCGCAGGACACCGATTGGCATCTTACTGGCGACGGTTCGGGTCATGTTGCTGGGGTGTCCTTCGTTACGGTCGAGAACCTGATTGGTTCAGCCGACAACGAGGACACCTTCTTTGTTGGTGCGGCCGGAAAGTTGAGCGGCGTCATGGCCGGTGGCGATGCCGGCTTCGACAGCATGGTTCTCGACGGTGGCACCTTCGCCTCGGTGAAGTATGTGGCCACCGGGCAGACGTCGGGCACAATCACGCGTGACGGCGTCGTGCTCCACTATGACGGACTTGAACCGATCATCGACAACAGTGTCGTTGCGGACCGGGTCATCACAACCAGCAATGCCGACGATGAAGCGACCCTGAGCGATAATGGCGCGACACTGACGCTGTCGTCGGATTCCCTCATTCCGACATTCGAATCGATCACTTTCAACAAACCCAGCACCAGCCTCACCATCAATCTCGGCGATGATCTGGGCATTCCTATTCTTTCAAAGGATACCTTGACCATCAATGCGGTAAACCTTGGTTCGGCCGCGCTCTTCGTCAACGGCCAGGACGGCAAGGACGAGGTGACGATCTCCGGGACGCTGACTGCCGGCGCAGTCAACGTCAATGCCGAGAAGATTAGCGTTTCCAGCACCGTCAATGCCGGTTCGGTGACCCTGACTGCGGCGGCGGCGGATGATGGAGAAATCACGGGTGGCGCGTATTTCGCGACCCCGGAGG
>NZ_RZOJ01000360.1:0-6119 GCF_003998845.1 Mesorhizobium sp. M4A.F.Ca.ET.022.05.2.1
CACCTGCACGGCTCGCCCCACGGCGGTCAGATCGGCGCGGTGCACCAGCGAGCGCTGGCTCAGGCGCTGGTGGGCTCACGTCTGGTGTGGGCGCAAGATTGCGGTCACAACCCGCATTGGGAGGATCCGGTTTCCATCGCCGACGCGATCTTGGAAATGATGCCGGGCCTGGGCGGGTAATCACCTCAACAGTGATCGGACCGTGGGCGTCAGGCGCAGCGTCTCGGCAGGCTTTGTGCAATCGGCCTGCGTGGTATCGCGGAACGCCTGCCATGACGGCAAGGCGGCGAGGGCGGTTTGCGACCGCCGGCGCGCGCCTTCGTCGTCGAAACCGGTGACGCTGAGGAAGACGTTTTCGCCCGACCGCACCGGCAGGTGCGGGAAGCTGTTTTCGGCATGCTCGCTGATGAAGGCGCCAAGCAGGCGCATGCCGTTTTCCGCGAGCAGCGGAACGGCTTCGGTCTCGAAGCGGTTTGCGAAACCGGCTTCAGCGCCGCGTCGCAAATGATGAATCTGGATCTCAATAATACCAGGTAAGCAATTATTCTCGCTCTGGTTTTCGACTTTGCCGGGAGCTGGCCGCCGCAACCTTTGGACGTCGAACCCGGCGCCCGGCCAGGCCGGCTTCAGCAGCAGCACGTCGTCGGAATCGATCATCGTCGCATTGGCGGCGTCGCGATGCTCCGCCCAGACCGGTCCGCCATAGAAGGCGCTCAGCGCCTCCTTTCGCGCTGTCATGTCCTCGAAGCCGCGCATCCAGACGAATATGTCGGGCCGGTCGAGGTCGCGGAACTGGCCGATAATGGTCATCCCGGTCGCCTCCTGGCTCTCGATGAACTCGCGATCGAAGAGGTCGATCAGCGTTTCGCGCCGGCCGGGCTTCAGCGTATACTGCCTGAGTTCCACGATCGGTGAAGCAAGGCGTGCAGAGATTTCGTTTCGAGCAAGGTCCATTGTCGGCTCCAAAACAGGGTGATCGTCCTGTTTTGTAAAACAGACCGGTTGTCCTGTTTTGTCAATCTGGTATCGTGCCCAGATGTCAGGAGAGATTGCCGCCCAGCCGAAATCGCGTCGCCAAAAACGCACCAACGACCCGGAGGGCATGCGCCGCCGCGTGCTCGACGTGGCGGAGGAATCCTTCCAGGCGCGCGGCTATCACGCCTCCAGCCTCGGCGACCTGATGGCGGCGGCGGGCGTCACCGGCGGCGCGCTGCACCACCATTTCCCGACTAAGAAGGCGCTGGCGCTGGCGGTGATCGAGGAGCGGGTGGCCGCCACCGTGGATCAGACCTGGATCGCGCCGGTGCGCGCCGCATCCACGGCGCGCGAAGGCGTCCGCGCCGTGTTCGAGGCGGTGGCGGCTGAACTGGAACGGCAAGGCTTTGTGCGCGGCTGCCCGCTCAACAACCTCGCGCATGAACTGTCGCTCGCCGACCCGGACTTCCGCATCGCGCTTGCGGGCATTTTTGCCGGGTGGCGGCTGGCGATCGCCGACAAGCTGCGGGTCGACCGGCTAGCGGGCCGGGACGAGGGCATGGACCCCGACCGCTATGCCGCGCTGGCGGTCGCCGCCTATTCGGGCGCCATGTCGATGGCCAAGACGGCGCAGGATGCGGGTCTGCTGCGGGATTGCCTGGCGGGGTTGGAGCAGGGCGCCCCGTCCCCACAGAGCGGATTGGCAGCGAGGCGGCGCCGCAGGGTGCTGCGCAGACCACCTTGATGCCGGAACGCCGCCCGCTCTGTCCCAACGGCATCAAACATCCTGGTACCTCATTGATTTCCTGTGTCGTGTCGATTTCGAAGTTCGCTCGGAGCGCGATATAGAAACAATGCGACCTTCGAAATCACGACACACGAGGCCGTTGCTGACCTCAAACTCGTGAACTAGGAACCGTTTGCTCCGCTAGCCATGCTACTGTTGAGGGATACCGGGCCAAGGTACCCGTCAGCAGGCAGGCAACGTACCTTGACACCAACGATATCGTCCCAGCCGTTGGTTATGACGTCTCTCGCCCTCTCCTGGTCCTTGAGTGCTGGGAATATCGGGTCGACATCGTACCCCTCATGGTCGAGGTGCCGGAGCCTTTCGCGCCAATCGACAGGGACCGATCCTCTGCGCACGAGGTCCGCGAACCGGATCGGGTAACAGTGGCCTTTCAACAATGCGATCTGCACCTCGTCTGAATAAAGGTACTCCATCCACAGCCGAGCAGCGTTTGGATGCGGAGCATAGGCGCTGATCGCCTGGACATAGACACCCGCAGCGACGCCGGTCCTTGGCATGATGACTTCGATCCTCGTTTTCCCCCTGAGCCGTTCGCGGTCGCCGAGCGCGAGGTAGTCCCAGCGAACGAGGATCGGCGTGCGACCGTCAGCAAGTGAGTTGGCATCACCGATGATGGGAACGAAATTGCCCTTTTCATTGAGATTGGCGAAGAACTTCAGCCCCTGAGCAGCGGCTTCTTCGACGTCACCCTTAGCCGCCGACAAGCCTGCGGCGAACACGCTCTGGACTGCTTGATTTGAAGAAATATTGCCGGCGAGGCCGACCGAATTCCTATACTCCGGCGCGGCAAGATCCGCCCAATCCTGTGGCATCTTGGTGACGAGGTCAGCGTTGATCTCGAACGCAAGGACTCCGTAATAGCGGCCGCACCAATACCCTTGCGCATCCTTGGCGGCTTCCGGAATTGTGCCCCACGTTGACACTTTGTACGGCTGCAGCAAGCCATCCTCCTTAGCCGATGAGGCGAAGGACATGCCAATGTCGACTACATCCGGGGTCTGGGAGTCGGTCTTGGCTCGCCCAGCCCTGATCGCCTCAATCTGATCGGCTGAGCTGCCATTGGGCCGGAGTTCGTTGATTGTCAGACCGTATCTCGCCTTGAACCCGTCTATCACGACGCCGTATTCGCACCAATCGCGAGGCAATGCTATGACGGTAAGCTGCCCTTCCGCTTTGGCGGCCGCAACCAGGTCTTCCATTGCATCGACCGGCGCTGCAACGGCACAGACCGACACGGCACCCGTTGATAGGGCGGCTCCAGCCAGACCTGCTGCCTTGAGCGCGTCGCGGCGATTCATCGTTCGCTGACCAGCGGCAGGTTCAACCCTCGTTGGGTGTTCTTCTGATGATCCATGTTTCATGGCCCAATTTCCTCCGTCGGCTTGCGGTCGATGCAAGTTCCTCCGCGTCGATCGTCTTGGTATCGATCGCGGTCGTGAAGGTGGGGGCGAACACCGGTTGGCGACGCCTCTGAGCGACTATGGCATATTGGGGAAGTGGGCGATATGCGCAGATTATGACCCGGATACGTCAGATCTGTTCCAGTGTCGTTTCGAGTTCGCTCGGACCGCGATATTCGCAATAATGCGAACTTCGAAATCACGGACACTGGCGCACGACTCGGAGGTTCCGCAACGCCATGCACCAACGCGCCAGCGTTGAGAATCCTGAAGTGTAGATTGGACCTAGTCTAATTCGCCAGCGGCTTGATCGTCTCGTAGCCGACCACGCTCTCCGAATTCGTGCCCTCGTCATAGCGCCGGGCCAGCGATGCGCCGAGATCCGGCGCGTAGAGCGCGGTGAACGTGTCCAGCGTCTCGCCGGCCTGGTTCTTGAATGTCTCCTTGACCGCCAGCACATTGTATTTGCAGCCGCCGAGGCTGAACGTCTCCTTGCCCCTTCACCGCCAGTTCCAGCGTCTTGGTGCCTTTCGGCTGCTTCTTCGGCGACAGCTCGACGAACTGCGTCGTGCTCTTCGCGCCTGCCTTCAGCGGAAACAGCTTCTTCAGGTCGCCGAGCGGGATCATCGCCAGATGGCCGGTCGTGCTGTCGCGGAACACCTCGATCAGCCCAGCATAGAGAAACTGCGTCTGCGGCGATTCCGACTGGTATGTGTTGGCGACCGAAACCATGCCGCCGGCGGCCGGCCGGAACTCGCTGCGGATGCCCGGCATCTCCAGCACGAAGCCAGTCTTGGCGGTCTTGGCGTCGACGCATTCGGCGCCATGCGCGGCGCCCGCCGCGGCAAGCAGGGCCATGCCGATCGTTGCGGCCTTCATCGCATCCTCCTCTTCCCGCTCAAGTTGAAGGCGCAAGACTGCCAGACCCATACCGCCATGTCGATGCTTGGCGGGTCGGGGAGGGAACTGGACGGCCGGGCGCCGCCTGTGCTGAATTTCGGCCATGATGAATAGCTGGCAAACCCGTTCGATATCCCGTCGCGCTTTCCTGGCGCAGATGGCGAGCCTTGCGTCTGCCGCGGCCTTTGCCCATCCGGCATTCGGTCAGACCGGAAAGCGAATCCAGCCGGTCGACGCGACTTTCCTGTTCATCGCCGATATCCATGCCTGCCGCATGGCGAGCGGGTTGAGCCCCAATTGCCTGCAGGAGGGCAAGACGGATGCCGCGCTTCTGCGCAGCGTCGCTGCCCTGAACGGCATCGCCGACAAGGCTTGGCCGGCCGAGATCGGCGGCGTCGCCACCGGCCTGCGTTCGGCCGGCAGCCGCATCGGCACGCCGCTTGGCCTGGTCACCGGCGGCGACATCACCGACGACGGCGGCGGCCAGGTCACCGAGCCCAGCGAGGGCACGCAGCTGCTGCAGTTCAGCCAGCGCTACCAGCAGGGCATAGGCCCCGACCGCGTGCACATGCCCGTCTATGTCGGCCTCGGCAACCACGACCTCGACCAGAACGGCTCGCCGCCGCATGTCGACTGGTACCGCCGCGAGCTGCGCGACTATGTCGAGGTCAACCACCGGGCCGGCGTGTTCTTCAAGCCGCCGGTGCCGGCAACCGACTATGACGTCGACACCGACTGCTATTCCTGGGATTGGGGCGGCCTGCATCTCGTCCAGACGCACCGTTTCGCCGGCGACACCGGCCATGGCGCGCTGAGCAGCCTGCCATGGCTGAAGCAGGACCTGGCGACCTATGCCGGCGACGGCCGCCCGGTCATCCTGTTCCAGCACTATGGCTGGGACATTTTCTCGATCGAGCGCTGGGATCCGGCGAAAAGGACCTATGACGACGAGGGCACCGGCTCGCCGCATTGGTGGGGCGAGGCGGACCGCCAGGCCCTGCTTTCGGCTCTCAAGGGCTACAATGTCATCGCAATCTTCCACGGCCACCAGCACGAGGTGCCGATGATCTACCGCCGCGACGGGCTCGACCTGTTCAAGCCGAAGGCCGCCTACATGGGCGGCTTCGCGCTGGCGCGGGTGACCGGCGACAGCATGGATGTGGTGCTCGGCGAGGCGGCAGGCGACCACGGCGAGGTGGTCTTCACCAACGCTTTTTCCAAGAGCCTGAGTTTCTGAGGCGGCGGGACAGCGGCCCTGGTCGTAATTTCGGGATCGGCCCGGCAAGCAGGCGGGTAGGGTGCGCCTGCGAATGCGCGGGCAATATGGGAACAACCATGGCTGAATTCACGCTCTTCATCGGCAACAAATGCTTTTCCTCCTGGTCGCTCAGGCCATGGGTGGCGATGCGGCATCTGGAGATCCCGTTCGAGGAGAGTTTCGTGCGCCTGCGCACGCCCGAGACCTTTGCCAATCTCGCCAAAGTGTCACCAACCGGTCTGGTGCCGGTCTTGAATCACAATGGCAGGATTGTCTGGGAAACCCTTGCCATCCTTGAATATCTTGCCGATCTCTTTCCGCAGAAAAAGCTCTGGCCGGACGACATCGGTGCCCGCGCGCTGGCACGTTCGGTGGCGACCGAGATGCATTCCGGTTTTCGCGAGGTCCGCTACGGTTGGCCGATGAACCTGCGTCGACCGAAGAGCCACAAGCCGCTCGACGCCGAGGGCGACACGCAACGGGCACGCATCGAGGCGATCTGGCGGCAATGCCGGGCTGAACATGGCGTGAGCGGCCCGTTCCTGTTCGGTCATTTCACCGCCGCGGATGCCATGTACGCGCCGATCGTCACCCGTTTCGACACCTATGGCGGCGAGCTGGCGCCGGATATCCGCGCCTATGTCGACGCCGTGCTTTCCACGCCTGCGATGCGGCACTGGTATACGGAGGCGGCTAAGGAGACGTGGCCGGAGCCAGGCCCTCGCGAACAGGACTGACCACGACGGCGGCATGCCATATCTCTTCAAGAGAATTG
>NZ_RZOJ01000361.1:0-6113 GCF_003998845.1 Mesorhizobium sp. M4A.F.Ca.ET.022.05.2.1
CGCCGGCGCTTATCCTGATGTGGTTCCTGATGGCCGTGGCGACGATGCTGCCGTCCGCCGCGCCGATGATCCGCATCTATTGCGAGATCGCGGACACCGCTCGCATCAAGGGCGAGCCGGTCGTTCACCCGCTGGTCCTGGTCGCGGGCTATCTCTGCATGTGGCTGGCTGGCTCGGCGCTGTTTGCGGCGCTGACGCTCGGCGTCCACGCCTTCGCCTCGTCCGGGCAATTGCTCGATCCGGTCGTTGGCATCGCCGGAGCAGCGGCCTTGCTGGTCGCGGGCCTCTACCAGTTCAGCGGCCTGAAAGAAGCCTGCCTGACGAAATGCCGCAACCCGTTCTCGACCTTGTTCGCAAACTGGAGCGCGAAACCTGGCCGCATCTTCCATCTCGGCATGGAACAGGGCCTGTGGTGCCTGGGCTGCTGCTGGGCGCTGATGCTGGTGATGTTCGCCGTGGGCGCGATGAACATCTTCTGGATGGCGTTGATCGGCCTGTTCACCCTGATCGAAAAACAGACCACCGGCAGGATGGCAAGCCGGAGTGTCGGTGCGATACTGCTTGTCTGGGGTGCCGCCCTGCTATTAGTTTCGGCGTGAGGGGGAGAGAATTCGATGAAAGACCAAGGCTGGGCAATGAAGGGGGAGCTCGTACTCTCCTGCAATTGCACGGTTTTTTGCCCTTGCGTACTGTCGCTCGGAAGCCATCCGCCGACCGAGGGCTATTGCCAGACCTGGGCCGGATTCCGCATCGACGCCGGCCATTCCGGTGACGTCGACCTCTCCGGCCTCAATCTTGGCCTTGTGATGGAGATCCCTGGCTATATGAGCCGCGGCAACTGGACAGCCGGGCTGTTCATCGATAAGCGCGCCTCCATCCACGCGGTCAAGGCGCTCACCAGGATCTTCACCGGCAAGGCGGGCGGCACCACCGCGTTGCTTGCCATCCTGGTTGGAAAATTCCTCGGAGTCGAGCAGGTGCCGATCACCTATGAGACGCGTGACAAGACGCGTATCTTCCAGATACCGAAGATCATCGACGGGGCGGTGACGCCGATCCCCGGCAAGGACCGCGAAAAGGATACGGTGATCAGCAACTCCGAATACTGGATCGCGCCGGAAATCATCGTGGCGAAGTCCGACAAGAGCAAGATGCGCGCCTTCGGCCGCAACTGGAACTTTGCCGGCCGTTCGGCCGAGATCTGCAAGCTGGACTGGCGGGGCCCGTGAGCAAGAACACTGCGGCGAGGAAAGCCGCCAAGAAAATCGCCGACCGGATTCCGCGACCGAAGAAGAAGGTGACGTGGCCGCAGGCGCGTGCGTTCTCGGTTCACCTTCTGACTGCTTCCGGCTCGTTCCTGGCCTTCCTGTCGCTGGTCGCGGCCAGCGAGCAACGCTGGACGGCGATGTTCTGGTGGCTGGGGCTGGCGCTGTTCGTCGACGGCATCGACGGTCCTATCGCCAGGAAGCTCGAAGTCAAGGAGATCCTGCCGACATGGTCGGGAGAGCTGCTCGACAACATCATCGACTACGTAACCTATGTGCTCATCCCGGCCTTCGCGCTCTATCAGCGCGGCTTCATGGGCGAGAAACTGTCGTTCCTGTCGGCGGCGATCATCGTGGTGTCGAGCGCGATCTACTATGCCGATACCGGCATGAAGACGAAGGAGAATTTCTTCAAGGGCTTCCCGGTCGTCTGGAACATGGTGGTGTTCACGCTCTTCGTCATCGAGCCGGGGCAATGGGTTTCCTTCGCCGTGGTGGTGGTCGCCGGCATCCTCACCTTCGTGCCGATCAACTTCATTCATCCGGTTCGCGTGGTGCGGCTGAGGCCGGTCAATCTCGGCATGACGCTGCTGTGGTGTGCCTTCGGTGCGCTGGCACTGGCGCAGGCGGCACTCGCCGCCTTCTACGACCAGATCGGCGTGCTGGGCGAGCAGGTCAGTGTCTTCACCAAGGTCGGTATCACCGTGACCGGACTTTACCTCGCCTGCATCGGCGGTATCATGCAGGTCTTTCCAAAGCTCGGCGCCAAGCCGGGCGCCGGAAAAGACTGATTCCTGCGAAAGCCGGTTCCCAAGACGGCTTGATCCCAAGAGAGACTGCCCAATGCCCAAAGCGATCCGCATCCACGCCCATGGCGGCCCGGAAGTACTGACCTATGAGGATGCCGATCCGGGCCAGCCCGGGGCCGGGCAGGTCCTGATCAGGCACACCGCGATCGGCCTCAACTTCATCGATGTCTATCATCGCTCGGGCCTCTATCCTCCGCCCGGCGGCTTTCCGCTGATCCCCGGCGGCGAGGCGGCCGGCGTGGTGCTGTCGGTCGGCGCCGACGTCGACTGGCTGAAGGCCGGCGACCGCATCGCCTATGCCGTCAATGTCGGCGCCTATGCCGAGCAGCGGGTCATCGCCGCCGACCGTGTGGTGAAGGTGCCCGATGGCATCGGCGACGAGCAGGCGGCGGGGATGATGCTGAAAGGCATGACGGCCGAGTATCTTTTGCGCCGCACCTTCAAGGTGAAGGCGGGCGACACTATCCTGTTCCATGCGGCGGCCGGCGGCGTCGGCCTGATCCTCGGACAGTGGGCCAAGCATCTCGGCGCCACGGTCATCGGCACGGCAAGCTCCGCGGACAAGATCGAGCTCGCCAAGGCGCACGGCTTCGACCATGTCATCAACTACAAGGAGCACGATTTCGTCGCCGGTGTCGCCGCCATAACCGGCGGCAAAAAGTGCGATGTCGTCTACGATTCCGTCGGCAACGATACGTTCCCCGCTTCGCTCGACTGCCTGAAGCCGCTCGGCATGTTCGTCAGCTTCGGCCAGTCCTCCGGGCCGATCCCGCCCTTCTCTATGTCGCTCCTGGCGCAGAAGGGCTCGCTATACGCCACAAGGCCGACGCTGTTCGTCTACAACGCCAGGCGCGAAGACCTCGTGGCGTCGGCCGAGGCCCTGTTCGGCGTCGTGCAGAGCGGTGCGGTCGAGATCAAGATCAACCAGCGCTACCAGTTGAAGGACGCCGGCAAGGCACACTCCGATCTCGAGGGAAGGCGCACGACAGGCACCACCGTTCTGATCCCCTGATGCCGCCGTTCCTGGCGGCTTGCCGCGGTGGAAAGCATTGATAGTTGGCAAAGCCGGCCATCCACTTTCACCGGCTTTGCAAGGTACTTTTTTACCGCTTGAGTTTCCGCTGAAATTCTTGAAGCTCTTTCAAGTCGCGTGCCGCTTTCCGCCAACAGCCGGCAGCGCATACGATGCTTGCGGGAACACAGAACATATCTGGCAACCAGATGGGAGGCACTGTGAGTGCAAATCACGACAGCGCGAATCTGCTTGAAGTTCGTGGGCTGACCAAGATTTTCGGCACGCTGACGGCGTGTAACCATATCGACCTCAACATCGCCAAGGGCGAGATCCACGCCCTGCTCGGCGAGAACGGCGCTGGCAAGTCGACGCTGGTCAAGATGCTATTCGGTTCGCTGGAGCCGAATTCGGGTGAGATCTTCTGGGACGGCCAGCCAGTCCGGATCACCAACCCGGGCGCCGCCAAGAAGCTCGGCATCGGCATGGTGTTCCAGCATTTCTCGCTCTTCGAGGCGTTGACCGCGGCGGAGAACATCGCGCTGTCGCTGGATGACGGCTCGCCGATCAGCAGCATCGCCGCCAAGGCGAGGGCGCTCTCCTACAGCTACGGCCTGCCGCTCGATCCTGAATCGCTGGTCGGCGACCTCTCGGTCGGCGAACGCCAGCGCATCGAGATCATCCGCTGCCTGCTGCAGACACCGCAGCTGATCATCCTCGACGAACCGACATCGGTGCTGACGCCGCAGGAAGCCGACAAGCTGTTCGAGACGCTGGAAAGGCTGCGCTCGGAAGGCAAGTCGATCCTCTACATCTCGCACCGGCTGGAAGAGGTCAAACGTATCTGCGACCGCGCCACGGTGCTGCGCCACGGCAAGGTGGTCGGCCATTGCAACCCGCGCCAGGAGACCGCCGCCTCGCTCGCCCGCATGATGGTTGGCACCGAGGTCAAGGCGGTGGTGCGCGCGCCGGCCGAAGGCATCGAGATGGCGCCGGCGCTGCTCGAGATCCGCGCGCTGACCCGCAAGCCGGCGACGCCGTTCTCGATCCCGCTGAGGAACATCAACCTCACCGTGCGCGCCGGCGAGGTGATCGGCATCGCCGGCGTCGCCGGCAATGGCCAGGGCGAATTCTTCGAATCCGTCTCCGGCGAGGCGATGCAGCCGGATGCCGGCTCGGTGCGCATCCGCGGCAAGGACGCCGGCGGCCTCACCATCACCGGCAGGCGGCTGATGGGCGCGGCCTTCGTGCCGGAGGAGCGGCTTGGCCATGGTGCCGCGCCGCGCATGAAGCTCTCGGAAAACCTGCTACTGTCGCGCCACGCCACCGACGGCAAGGCCTTTGTCGGCTCTGGCGGCATGGTCAAGAGCGCCGCCATCTACGCTGCTTCCCAGCGTATCATCGAGGTGATGGACGTTCGCAAGAGCGCGCCCGATCCGGAAGCCGCGGCATTGTCCGGCGGCAACTTACAGAAATTCATCGTCGGCCGCGAACTCGACCGCAAGCCGAGCGTCATGGTGGTCAACCAGCCGACCTGGGGGGTCGATGCCGGTGCCGCGGCCCACATCCGCCAGGCGCTGATCGAACTGGCACGCAGCGGCTCGGCGGTGCTGGTCATCAGCCAGGACCTCGACGAGTTGTTCGAGATCTCGGATGCAATCGCGGTGATGCACAATGGCGAATTGTCGAAACCGCTACCGATCGCCGAAGCGACCTTCGAGAAGATCGGCCTCTTGATGGGCGGCGCCGAGCCCGGCCACGCCGAACACACGCTGGAGACGGCATGATGCGCCTCGAACTCGTCAAACGCCCGCAGCGCTCGGCGCTGTTTTCGATGCTGTCGCCCTTCATCGCCTTCGCGTTGACGATGATCGCCGGGGCCATTCTGTTCGCGCTGCTCGGCGTCAATCCGCTCAATGCCTTCAAGATCTATTTCATCGAGCCGATCAGCCAGGTCTGGCAGTTGCACGAGTTGGCGATCAAGGCCGCTCCGCTGATCCTGATCGCGGTCGGCCTGTCGGTCTGCTACCGGGCCAATATCTGGAACATCGGCGCCGAGGGGCAGCTGATCTTCGGCGCCATTTTCGGCTCGATCATCCCGGTGCTGTTCCCCCATTTCGAAGGCCCGCTGGTGCTGCCGCTGATGCTTATCCTCGGCATGTTCGGCGGTGCAGTCTATGCCGCCATCCCGGCACTGCTGAAGACGCGCTTCAGCACAAACGAGATCCTGACCAGCCTGATGCTGGTCTACGTCGCACAGCTCTTCCTCGACTGGCTGGTGCGGGGCCCGTGGCGCGATCCGCAAGGCCATGGCTTCCCGCAGACCATCCAGTTCGGCGACTCCGCCATCCTGCCCGAACTGATGCCTGACGCCGGGCGCGCCAATTGGGGCTTCGTCTTCGCCCTGGTCGCCGCCGTGCTGATCTGGCTGCTGATGGGCCGCATGCTGAAGGGCTTCGAGGTCCGCGTGCTGGGCTCCAGCCCGAGGGCAGGGCGCTTCGCCGGCTTCGGCTTCAACCGCATGGTGTTCTTCACCTTCCTGTTGTCGGGGGCGCTTGCCGGCCTGGCCGGTATCTCGGAAGTCTCAGGCGCGATCAACCAGCTGCAGCCCGTGATCTCTCCTGGTTATGGCTTCACCGCCATTATCGTCGCCTTCCTCGGCCGGCTCAACCCGCTCGGCATCATCGCCGCGGGCCTTGTTCTGGCGCTGACCTATCTCGGCGGCGAGGCCGTGCAGAGCGCGCTCGGCATCTCCGACAAGGTGGCGCGCGTGTTCCAGGGCATGCTTCTTTTCTTCGTGCTCGGCTGCGACACGCTCATCCACTACCGCATTCGTCTGATCGGCTTTGCCGCGCCAAAGCTCGAGGCCGCGCCCAAGCTGGAGGAGGCACGCTGATGGAAATCACCGTCAACATTCTTTTGACCATCGCCACCGCGGCGACGCCGCTGCTCATCGCGGCAATCGGCGAACTGGTGGTCGAGCGCTCCGGCGTCCTCAACCTCGGCGTCGAGGGCATGATGATCATG
>NZ_RZOJ01000362.1:0-6070 GCF_003998845.1 Mesorhizobium sp. M4A.F.Ca.ET.022.05.2.1
ACGTAGAATTCCCAACGAACGACCCGCTGATCAAGAGTCAGCTGCTCCGCCGTCTCACCGGAATTTAACCGCATTGGTGCAGCATGGGCAGCACTGCTAGCATCCATTGATTCAAACGCTTTTCGTACGGTTGCCCTTCATGAGCCAGAAATCCTGCCTGTCCGTCATCCTTGCCGCCGGCGAGGGCACGCGCATGAAGAGCGCGCTGCCCAAGGTGCTGCATCCTATCGCCGGGCTGCCGATGGTGGCCCATGTGGTGAAGGCGGCCGAGGCCGCCGGCAGCGGCGATCTGGCGCTGGTGATCGGCCATGGCGTGGAGGAAATGCGCAAGGCGGCGCAGAAATTTGCGCCCAAGGCGGAGACCTTCGTGCAGGAGAAGCGGCTCGGCACCGCGCATGCCGTGCTTGCAGCGCGTGCAGCAATATCAAAGGGTTACGACGACATCCTGGTGATGTTCGGCGATACACCGCTGATCGATCCGGAAGCGCTTGCCGTCGCGCGGCGGAAACTGGCGGAAGGTGCCGCCGTCGTCGTCGTCGGGTTCCGTCCGCCCAACCCGACCGGCTATGGCCGCCTGATCGAGAAGGGCGGCCGGCTCGTCGCCATCCGCGAGGAGAAGGATTGCTCGGCGGAGGAGAAGAAGATCGGCTTCTGCAATGCCGGCATGATGGCGGTGGCGGGCAAGCACGCGCTCGAACTGCTCGACAAGGTCGGCAACAGCAACGCCAAGGGCGAGTTCTATCTCACCGACATCGTCGAGATCGCCGGCGCCCGAGGCCTGGACGTCGTGGCGACGGAAGCCAGTTTCGAGAGCGCGCTCGGCATCAACAACCGGGCCGAACTCGCCGAGGCGGAAGGCATCTGGCAGGCGCGCCGGCGGCGCGAGGCGATGCTGTCCGGCGTGACGCTGATCGCGCCCGAAACCGTATATTTCTCGCACGACACCGAAATCGGCGCCGACGCAGTGGTCGAGCCCAATGTCTGGTTCGGCCCGGGCGTCAGGATCGCCACGGGCGCCAGGATCCATGCCTTCAGCCACATAGAGGGGGCAACGATCGCCGCCAATTGCGATGTCGGTCCGTTCGCGCGGCTGCGGCCGGGTGCCGACCTCAAGCAGAAGGCCAAGGTGGGCAATTTCTGCGAAGTCAAGCAGGCGACGATCGAGGAGGGCGCCAAGGTCAACCACCTGACCTATATTGGCGATGCGCGGATCGGCGCCGGGGCCAACATCGGCGCCGGCACCATCACCTGCAACTATGACGGCTATTCGAAATTCTTCACCGATATCGGCGAGGGCGCCTTCATCGGCTCCAACTCCTCGCTGGTCGCGCCTGTCTCGATCGGCAATGGCGGCTATATCGCCTCGGGCAGCGTGATCACCGAAAGCGTGCCCGACGATGCATTGGCCTTCGGTCGCGCCCGCCAGAAGACCATTCCCGGCAAGGGCAAGGAAATACGCGAGCGCTTTGCCTCGGCGGCAGCGAAAAAGAAAGCCGGCGCCGACCACTAGCGGTCAGCCGGCGGGCTCGCTTTCCTTGCCGAAAGCGGCGGTCACTTCGATCCGACGATCGACTTGTTGAATTCAGGCAGGTCTTCGGCAGGGATCCAGTATTCCAGATGCGCCTTGCTGCCGGCATGCTCGACCCGGTACCGGTCGAGAAAACTCTTCAACACGTCAAACCGGGTGACGAAACCCTTGCCGCTTGCGGGTACGTTCCAGTCGCGTGCGATCTGCACGGCGTAGGCTTCGGATAGGACCGGATAGAAAATCGGCTGTTCGGGCAGCCGTGGCGGAAACGCCCGCATGCCCGATGCCTCGATCAGCTTCAGCTCTTGTGATCCGACAGGACGCCAGAGTGCCACCGTGGGTTTGGCTACGCTCATGGCCAGACTTTAGCCAGATATTTCTGAAACGAGAACCAAGCGCTTGAAAAACCGAACGATTGCAGTAATCGGATTGCAACAGCGGTCTGTCAGGGTGCATTGCGAGCAAGACCCGTTCCGCTGACACGGAACGAAACGCAAAGTGACTTTCACGGCAGGCCCGCAATCCCTAGATAGCGCTGGGTTTCTGCAGGGAATCGGGGGTAACGGCCATGTGCGGCATCGTCGGAATTGTCGGCCATTCGCAGGTCGCGCCGCTCATCGTCGACGCGTTGAAGCGGCTGGAATATCGCGGCTATGACTCGGCCGGCGTCGCCACCATCGAAAATGGCGAGCTCGGCCGCCGCCGCGCCGAAGGCAAGCTGATCAACCTCGAACGCCGGCTGAGGGAAGAGCCGCTCGACGGCACGATCGGCATCGGCCACACGCGCTGGGCCACCCATGGCGTGCCGAACGAGACCAATGCGCATCCGCATTTTTCCGACGGCGTCGCGATCGTCCACAACGGCATCATCGAGAATTTCGCCGAACTGCGCGACGAGCTGACCCGCGACGGCTACAGCTTTTCCTCGCAGACAGACACCGAGGTCGTCGCGCATCTGGTAGCCCGCGAACTCGCCAAAGGGCTGAAGCCCGTCGAGGCCGCGCACCAGGCGCTGAAGCGGCTCTCTGGCGCCTTTGCGCTGGCCATCATGTTCAAAGGCGACGAAGACCTCATCATAGGCGCCCGCAACGGTCCGCCTCTGGCAGTCGGCCATGGCGACGGCGAGATGTTCCTCGGATCCGACGCCATTGCGCTGGCGCCCTTCACCAACTCGATCACCTATTTGGAAGACGGCGACTGGGCTGTGGTGCGCCGCAACGAGGTCGCCATCTTCGACATGGACGGCAACAAGGTCGACCGCAAGCGCCAGCAGTCGCTGTCGACCGGTTTCATGGTCGACAAGGGCAACCGGCGGCATTTCATGGAAAAGGAAATCCATGAGCAGCCGGAGGTGATCTCGCACACGCTGGCGCATTACGTCGACTTCATCTCCGGTGTGTCGAAGCCGCTCGAGCTGCCCTTCGATTTCGCCAAGATCGGCCGGCTGGCGATATCGGCCTGCGGCACCGCCTATCTGGCAGGCCTGATCAGCAAATACTGGTTCGAGCGCTATGCGCGGCTGCCGGTCGACATCGATGTCGCCTCGGAATTCCGCTACCGCGAGATGCCGCTGTCGTCGAACGACGCCGCCTTGTTCATCTCGCAGTCGGGCGAGACCGCCGATACGCTGGCCTCGCTGCGCTACTGCCGCCAGGCCGGCATGAAGATCGGCGCGGTCGTCAATGTGCGCGAATCGACCATGGCGCGCGAGTCCGACGTCGTCCTGCCGACACTGGCCGGGCCTGAGATCGGCGTCGCCTCGACCAAGGCCTTCACCTGCCAGCTCTCAGTGCTGGCTTCGCTCGCAGTGCGGGCGGGCGTGGCGCGCGGCACGATCTCGCGCGATGAGGAGAAAGTGCTGGTGCGCGAGCTTTCAGAGGCGCCCCGCTTCGCCAACCAGGTGCTGAAGCTGGACAGCCAGATCGAGCGGATCGCGCGCGAGCTGTCCCGCTACAGCGATGTGCTCTACCTCGGCCGCGACACCAACTTCCCGCTGGCCATGGAAGGCGCGCTGAAGCTCAAGGAAATCTCCTATATCCATGCCGAGGGCTATGCCGGTGGCGAATTGAAGCATGGACCGATCGCGCTGATCGACGAGCACATGCCAGTCATCGTCATCGCTCCGCATGACCGCATCTTCGAAAAGACGGTGTCCAACATGCAGGAAGTTGCGGCGCGCGGCGGCAAGATCATCCTGATCACCGACAGCAAGGGCGCGGCGCAGGCGAGCGTGAAGACGATGGAGACAATCGTGCTTCCCGAGGTGCCGGAGATCATCTCGCCGATCATCTATGCGCTGCCGATCCAGATGCTCGCCTATTTCACCGCAGTGTTCATGGGCACCGACGTCGACCAGCCGCGCAATCTGGCGAAGTCGGTGACGGTGGAGTAGCTGAATCTGCGCCGTTCCGCCGCGGGCGCTCTTTAAAAACTTCGCAGTTCCAAACCGTGTTGCGGTTCACTAATGTTGCGGCGCAACCTGCGCTGCGGTGATCCATGTCCGACGCCCCGAAGACCTCAGGCATGACCCGGCTCAGGAACTATTTCCTGACGGGCTTCATTGTTTGCGCGCCGCTGGCGATTACCGCCTATATCGCCTGGTCCTTCATCCGCTGGGTCGATTCCTGGGTGAAGCCCTATATCCCGCTGCGCTACAGCCCGGACACCTATCTGCCGTTCCCGGTTCCCGGCTTCGGTCTCATCGTTGCGCTGGTGCTGATCACGCTGATCGGCTTCATGACCGCCAACATCGTCGGCCGCGCCATTGTCAATTTCGGCGAGCGGCTGCTTGGCCGCATGCCGCTGGTGCGCGGCATCTATGGTTCGCTGAAGCAGATTTTCCAAACGGTGCTCTCGAACAAGGGCGACATGTTCCGCCAAGTCGGGCTGGTCGAATATCCGCGCAAGGGCATCTGGTCGCTGGTCTTCGTCGCCAGCGAGAAGGAAACCGAGATCAACCAGAAGCTCGACCAGGAAGGGGACCCGCTGATTGCGGTGTTCATGCCGTGCACGCCGAACCCGACCACCGGCTTCCTGATGTATGTGCTGAAATCCGATATCGTGCTGCTCGACATGACAATCGAGGACGGCGCCAAGCTGATCGTTTCGGCCGGACTGGTGGCGCCCGAGGTGAAGAGCAAGCTGGTGACCGTAAACGGCGAGCAGATCGAGGGCACCTCGCCAATCCGCCGATAGGCGCCGGGCCTCAGCCGGCGCGCAGCAGGCGCACGGCCTCGTCACGGCCGAACAGGTAGAGCAGCAGGCGCAGCGCCTCGCCGCGTTCGGACTGCAGTTCCGGATCGCGTGACAGGATCAGCCTGGCGTCGTCGCGCGCGGCCTCGAGAAGATCGGCATGCGCCTCGATGCGCGCTACCTGGAAACCCGGCGTGCCGGACTGGCGCGTGCCCAGCAACTCGCCTTCGCCGCGCAGTTTCAAATCTTCTTCGGCGATCAGGAAGCCGTCCTCGGTCTCGCGCATCACCGACAGGCGGCGCTTGGCCGTCTGGCCGAGCGGGTCCTTGTAAAGCAGCACGCAGGAGGAGGGCTTGTCGCCGCGCCCGACGCGGCCGCGCAACTGATGCAGTTGGGCAAGACCGAAGCGCTCGGCATGCTCGATGACCATGATCGTGGCGTCCGGCACGTCGACGCCGACTTCGATGACGGTGGTGGCTATCAGGATGCGTGTCTCCCCCTGCTTGAAGGCGCGCATCGCCTCGTCCTTCTCGGCACCCTTCATGCGGCCATGCACGAGGCCGATCTGGTCGCCGAAGAGCGGCTTCAGCGAGGCGAAGCGATCCTCCGCCGACATCAGCTTGACCTCTTCGGATTCCTCGACCAGCGGGCAGATCCAATAGATCTTCTGGCCGTCAGCGACGGCGTCGCGCATGCGCCCGACCAACTCGTCCAGCCGCTCCAGCGGCAGCGTGACGGTGCGGATCGGCTGACGGCCGGCGGGTTTCTCGGTCAGCTTGGAGACATCCATGTCGCCAAAGGCGGTCAACACCAGCGTGCGCGGGATCGGCGTTGCCGTCATCACAAGCATGTCGGGCGCGTCGCCCTTGGCGGTGATGGCAAGCCGCTGGTGGACGCCGAACCGGTGCTGCTCGTCGACGACGGCCAGGACGAGATCGTGGAACGTGACCGATTCCTGGAACAGGGCGTGCGTGCCGACGACGATGTCGATCTCACCGCTGGCCAGCCCTGCCAGTGTCTCCGTGCGCTCGCGACCCTTTTCGCGGCCGGTGAGGATGGCGGTGCGCAGGCCTGCCTTTTGCGCCAGGGGCGCGATGGTTGCCAGGTGCTGGCGCGCCAGGATTTCGGTCGGCGCCATCAGCGCCGCCTGGCCGCCAGCCTCGACGGCGCGCGCCATGGCAAGGAGTGCCACCACCGTCTTGCCGGAGCCGACATCGCCTTGCAGCAGGCGCAGCATGCGCTCCGGGTCGGCGAGATCGGCAAGGATTTCGGCGAGCGCGAATTCCTGCGAAGGCGTCAGCGAGTAGGGGAGTGCTTCGCGCAGCTTTTCGACGACGCTGCCATCGCCGG
>NZ_RZOJ01000363.1:0-6069 GCF_003998845.1 Mesorhizobium sp. M4A.F.Ca.ET.022.05.2.1
ATCCGCAAGTCGCGGCGCTCGACGCCGACGGGCAGGCGGCTTTCGCCAAAGCGCTGGTCTCGGCGCTCGACAAGGAAGGTGTGGCCTACGATATCGGCGCCTACCGCGACGCCCCGCCCGGCCTGCGCATCTGGTGCGGCGCGACTGTCGAGACCTCCGATCTCGAGGCGCTGCTGCCCTGGCTCGACTGGGCTTTTGCCGCGCAAAAGGCGTCGCTGAAGGCGGCTGCCTGAGTTGCCCGTGGCGGCCATCGGGGCCGCCCATTTCCAAACGGATCAATCCCTTTCGAAGGAGGCCGCCATGGCGCCCCGCGTTCTCGTCTCAGACAAACTTTCCACCACCGCTGTGCAGATCTTCAAAGACCGCGGCATCGAGGTCGACTATCTGCCCGACCTCGGCAAGGACAAGGAAAAGCTGCTCGAAGTCATTGGCCAGTATGACGGCCTCGCCATCCGCTCGGCCACCAAGGTCACCGAAAAGCTGATCAACGCCGCCACCAGGCTCAAGGTTGTCGGCCGCGCTGGCATCGGCGTCGATAATGTCGACATCCCGGCGGCAAGCCGCAAGGGCATCATCGTGATGAACACGCCCTTCGGCAATTCGATCACCACCGCCGAGCATGCTGTCGCCATGATCTTCGCCCTTGCCCGCCAGATTCCGGAAGCGAACGCCTCGACGCATGCCGGCAAGTGGGAAAAGAACCGCTTCATGGGCATCGAGATCACCAGCAAGACGCTCGGTGTCATCGGCTGCGGCAATATCGGTTCGATCGTCGCCACCCGCGGCGTCGGGCTCAAGATGCATGTCATCGCCTTCGACCCGTTCCTGTCTGACAGCCGCGCCGAGGAGCTCGGCGTCGAGAAGGTCGAGCTCGACGAGCTCTTCGCCCGCGCCGATTTCATCACGTTGCACACGCCGCTGACCGACAAGACGCGCAACATCATCGACGCCGCCGCGATCGCCAAGATGAAGACAGGCGTACGCATCATCAACTGCGCGCGCGGCGGGCTGATCGTCGAGGCCGATCTGGTCGCGGCACTGAAGAGCGGCAAGGTGGCGGGCGCCGGCATCGACGTGTTCGAGGTCGAACCGGCGGAGAACAACGAACTGTTCGGGATGGAGAATGTCGTGGCGACGCCGCATCTCGGCGCCTCCACCGCCGAGGCACAGGAGAATGTGGCGCTGCAGGTGGCAGAGCAGATGTCCGACTACCTGCTCAAGGGCGCCGTCTCCAACGCCATCAACATGCCCTCGATCACCGCCGAGGAGGCGCCGCGGCTGAAGCCCTTCGTCAAGCTCGCCGAAGTGCTCGGCGCCTTCGTCGGCCAGGTCACCGAGGATCCGATCAAGGAGGTCGAGATCCTGTTCGACGGCTCGACCGCGACCATGAACACGCGTGCCCTGATCAGCGCGACCCTTGCCGGTCTGATCCGGCCGCAGGTCTCCGACGTCAACATGGTGTCGGCGCCGATCATGGTGAAGGAACGCGGCATCATCGTCGCCGAGGTCAAGCGCGACAAGTCTGGCGTGTTCGACGGCTACATCAAGCTGACGGTCACCACCGAGCACAGGACGCGCTCGATCGCCGGCACCTGCTTTTCGGACGGCAAGCCGCGGTTCATCCAGATCAAAGGCATCAATCTCGACGCCGAAGTCGGCCAGCACATGCTTTATACGACCAACGCCGACGCGCCCGGCATCATCGGCCTGCTCGGCACCGTCTGCGGCGAGAACGGCGTCAACATCGCCAACTTCCAGCTCGGCCGCAACCGGCCGGGTGGCGATGCCATCGCACTGCTCTATCTCGACGCGCCGTTCCCCGAAAATGTGCTCGATCAGCTGCGGGCGCACAAGTCGATCGACTCGGCCAAGCCGCTGCACTTCGACGTCGGCGTAGCCTGAAGCCCGTCCTGCCGATTTGCATGACAGCGCCGCGCGTGCGATAGCCGCGCGGCGCTGTCATTCGTGCCAGGCGTCGGCGCCGGAAAGTGCCTGGGAGGAATGCCGGCGTAATCGCGCCCTGCTCGCCTCGGCAAATCGCGCGAAAGGCGAAAAATGTTATGCCCCGGGCGGCGTTCGGCGGCAAAGAATGGTCGCGTCGGTCCGCTCTTGACGCTATAGAGGCCTGTCGTTTTCAAGCCGCCAGTCGGCATTTCAAGGGAAAAGCAACATGGCCAATGTGGTGGTCGTCGGCTCGCAGTGGGGCGACGAAGGCAAGGGCAAGATCGTCGACTGGCTGTCGGAGCGGGCCGATGTCGTCGTGCGCTTCCAGGGCGGCCACAATGCCGGCCACACGCTGGTCGTCGACGGCAAGGTCTACAAGCTGTCGCTTCTGCCTTCCGGCGTCGTGCGGCAAGGCAAGCTGTCGATCATCGGCAATGGCGTGGTCTTCGACCCGCACGCCTTCGTCGCCGAAGTGGCGAAACTGAAGGCGCAAGGCGTCGAGGTGACGCCGGATCGCCTGAAAATAGCCGAAAACACCGCGCTTATCCTGTCGCTGCACCGCGAATTGGACGGATTCCGTGAGGACGCCGCCTCCAATTCCGGGACAAAGATTGGCACGACCCGCCGCGGCATCGGCCCCGCTTACGAGGACAAGGTGGGACGGCGCGCGGTCAGGGTGATGGATCTGGCGGATTTGGAAACGCTTCCCCTGAAGGTCGACAGGCTGCTGACGCACCACAATGCGCTGCGCCGCGGGCTCGGCCATAGCGAAGTCACGCATGACGCGATCATGCGCGAGCTGACTTCGGTCGCCGACGAGATCCTGCCCTACATGGACCGGGTCTGGAAAGTTCTTGACGATCGGCGCCGCGCCGGCGAGCGGATCCTTTTCGAGGGCGCGCAAGGCACGCTGCTCGACATCGACCACGGCACCTATCCGTTTGTCACCTCGTCCAATACCGTCGCCGGCCAGGCCGCGGCCGGCTCGGGTGTGGGGCCGGGCGCCATCGGCTATGTGCTGGGCATCACCAAGGCCTACACGACGCGTGTCGGCGAGGGCCCGTTCCCGACCGAGCAGAAGAACGAGATCGGCGAGTTCCTCGGCACGCGTGGTCATGAATTCGGCGTCGTCACCGGCCGCAAGCGTCGCTGCGGCTGGTTCGACGCCGTGCTGGTGCGCCAGGCGGTGGCCGTCAACGGCATCAAGGGCATCGCGCTGACCAAGCTCGATGTGCTGGACGGACTCGACGAGATCAAGGTGTGCACCGCCTACCGCCTCGACGGCGAGACGATTGACTATCTGCCGGCCAGCCAGGGCGCGCAGGCGCGCGTCGAGCCGGTCTACGAGACGCTCGAAGGCTGGAAAGGCACCACCGCCGGCGCGCGCAGCTGGAACGATCTGCCGGCCCAGGCGGTCAAGTATGTACGTTACATCGAGGAGCTGATCGGCGCGCCGGTGGCGCTGCTCTCGACCAGCCCGGAGCGGGACGACACGATACTTGTGACTGATCCGTTTCAAGACTAGTTTCTCAGCCTTTCCGGGCTCAGCGGCTGATTTGCGGGGGCCGGCCCAGGAACAAAATGCGGGTCCACTGAAGCATGGCAGATTTCATCACCGTTCTGAAAAAGACGATCGACGGTCTCAGCGAAAACACGCCCGAGATGCGCTCGAAAGTCTATGACAAGGCGCGGGCGACAATCGCCAAGAAGCTTGCGGATCACGTCCCGCCTTTGGCGCCGTCGGTTGCCGATCAGCAGAAGCGCACGCTGGAGGATGCGATTTCCAACGTCGAGCGTGGCTATGCCAAAAGCCAGCCGGCGGTCGATCCGCTGGCCGAGCTGGAGCACATCTTCTCCTCGATCGACCGCAACAAGAACCAGCCGAGCCATGTGCGGCAGCCTGTCGTTGCCAAAGCCGAGCCTGCTAGGCCTGAGCCCGCCAAGCCGGAGCCTTTCCGGCCGGCTGCGCCAGTCGCCAAGGCAGAGCCAAGCTGGCAGAAGGCGCCGCAAACGCCTCCGCCATTCGAGACCGATGCCCGCCTGCCGGGCATGGACGCCTCGATGCCGAACGACCAGAATGACGTCTTTGTCAGTGAGGAAGAACCGGCGGCGGCCGACACGTTCCAGCGGCTGCGCCCTGCGGCGCGCAAACGCAGCTATGGCGGGCTGATCGCCGCTGCCGCCGCCGTCCTGGTGATCGGCGGTGGCGGCTATGGCATCTGGCTGAACAAGGACGCGTTCGGTTCCATGCTCGGCCTTGGCGGGAGCAAGACCGTCACCACGGAGCCGCTGGTGAAGCCGGCTCCGGCCAAGCCGGCGGCCGACGTCGCGGCGACACCGCCGGCGGCGGGCACCGGCGAAACGGCCGAGGCGACCAAATTCACCCAGCGCCTGACGCCGGAGGGCAAGGAGACCGATCCCGGCCCCGCCGGCGGGCAAAGCGGCATTGGCGAAGGCGAATCCGTCGCCGCGCTGACGACGCCGCCACCGGCTGCGCCCGTGGTGCCGGCGCCGACCAGCCCGCCGGCGGCGGCAACCGGCGCTCCCGCAGCTCCCGCGCCCGGGGCGGCAACACCGCCGGCCGATGGCGCCACACCCGCAACGCCGGCAGATGCGGCCGCGACGCCGCCGGTACCGCCCGCTGGCGCACAGCCGGCCGCGCCGGCCACCGGCGCCGCACCGTCGACACCGGCGGCAGCGCCGGTTGAAACCGCGTTGCCGGTCGGCCAGAAGGCGATCTTCTACGAGGAACGCACCAGCACCCAGCAGGGCTCGGCCGAGCCGGGCAATATCGTCTGGTCGCTGGTGCAGGAATCGCCGGGCGGCGACCTGCCGCCGGAACCGGCGATCCGCGCCGAGGCGACTATACCGGGCAAGGACATCCAGCTGCGCATGACGATCAGGCGCAACACAGACCAGACGCTGCCGGCCAGCCACATCATCGAGATGATCTTCCTCACTCCGGAAGGATTTGACGGCGGCGGCGTCGACAACATCCTGCGCATCGCCATGAAGAGTTCCGAACAGGATGCCGGCAGCCCGCTGATCGGCATCCCGGCCAAGATCGCCGACGGCTTTTTCCTCGTCGCGCTCAACGACACCAAGGCCGATGAGGACGCCAATCTGACGCTGCTCAGGGGCCAGGACTGGATCGATGTGCCGGTCGTCTACAAGACCGGGCGGCGCGCCCTGCTCACCATGGAAAAGGGCATCCCCGGCGAGAAGGTGTTCGACGAGGCGCTGAAGGCCTGGCAGGCGAAGACGTCTGGTTGACTCGCAGCGGTGGCTTGAGGCCCTCGCCGCTCAGAACCCCCTGGAACGGCATGTCGAGCGCAGCGGCGATCTCGTCGTGATACCGCATCAGGTTCAGCCGGCTCTCGCCAAGTTCCGTCGTCGAAACCGTGGCGAGCAGATGGGTGGCCTTCACCAGCTTGCGTCCGTTGATCTCAAAGATCGGATGGAGCTTCCGCATCGCAGGCGGCGCCACCGAGACGGGCAGATGTGGGACCACCACCCGTGTCTTGAAGTGATCGAGCAGATCGGATTGAACGTCGAGAAGATGGCCGCCTTCGATGCCGCCGTCTGGCGGCGAACACGTCGTAGCCGTTCCAGGCGTCCATCGTTGCGCGGTTCTCAAGCTTCCAGAGCCGCGTCTTCTCGGCTGCCACTGCTTCGGCTATCCCGGCTTCGGCGGCGCGCGAGACGTTCACGTTGAGCCCCTTTGCTTCCTTCATCAGCTGTGAATCGATCGACAGATTTGCCGGCTGACGAACCGCGTTCGCAGCAATCTTGCGCATGAGGCCTCCGCAACATGCGTATTCCATATGCGCATCCGGGGCACCGCCGCAACGGCTGGGCTGCGCGGGCGGCATGACGAAATTGATGCCATATGCTAATGTTCGCGAGATCGGTGGGCGAGATCGTGCACGGCGATGACCAATGCGAAGATCAACCTTCGTGAGCTCGGCGAAACCATCCTTCTGACAGATGGCGGCCTCGAAACGTCGCTCGTCTTCCTGGAAGGGCTCGATCTGCCGTTCTTTGCCGCTTTCCCCCTGCTTGCGACCGATGAGGGCCGAGAGAGGCTCGGGCGCTATTTCCGTCAATATCTGGATATCGCCGAAC
>NZ_RZOJ01000364.1:0-6068 GCF_003998845.1 Mesorhizobium sp. M4A.F.Ca.ET.022.05.2.1
GGGCGACACCTGGACGCAGGAAATCCCGGTGCCCGCCTTGGCAACTCGCCAGACGGCCGAGGCGCGGCTCTATCGACCGGAGGATAACCGGCTCTATCGCAGGGCTTCGACGCTGGTGCCGCGCAACTGAAATGAGGTTCGATCATGCGCATCCTGCTGCTGTCGCAGTTCTATCCCCCGGTGATCGGGGGAGAGGAGCGGCACGTCCGCAATCTCGGCGCAGCTCTGGCGCAGCGGGGCCATCATGTCAGCGTCGGGACCTTGATGCATCCCGGATCTCCCGAAACCGAGCTGGACGGCGCGGTCCGCGTGCATCGCCTGCGCGGCACGCTCCAGCGGCTGTCGGGCCTCCACACCGATCCCGAGCGCCGCCATGCACCGCCCTTCCCGGATCCCGAACTGGTGCTTGCCCTGAAGCGGCTGGTCGCCCGGGAGGAGCCGGACATCGTTCACGCCCATAACTGGATTTACGCGTCCTTCCTGCCGCTCAAAGGTCTGAGTGGTGCACGCCTCGTGGTTACACTCCACGATTACGGCCTTGTCTGCGCGAAGAAGAACTTCATGCACTTGGGCGCCAATCTCTGCAGTGGGCCAGCGCCGGCAAAGTGCCTGCCCTGCGCAACAGGGCATTACGGCGCGGTGAAGGCGGCCGCGACCAGCTTGGGCAACTGGGCATCGAGCTTCGCCGCTCGGCGCGTGGTGGACCGCTTTATCGCAGTGAGCCACGCGGTGGCCCGTCACACCGGACTCACCCAAGGCCGTGCTCCTTACGACGTCATCCCCAACTTCGTGCCTGACGATGTCGAAGTGCTTGGCCCGGAAGATGCCTGCCTGCGGGGACTCCCCGGGAGTGAATTCATCCTGTTCGTCGGCGACTTGACGCGCCTCAAAGGCATTGACGTTCTCCTGCAAGCCTATGCCAGCCTGGAGCGTGCGCCGCAACTTGTCCTGGTCGGGCGCCGGGTCGCCGATACGCCAACCGAGTTTCCGCCGAACGTTCTAGTCTTCAACATGTGGCCGCATTCCGCCATCATGCATGCATGGCGGCGCTCACTGTTCGGCGTGCTGCCGTCGGTGGGGCCAGAAGCCTGCGCGACAGTGATCATGGAAGCGATGGCGTCCGGAAAGGCAGTCGTTGCAACCGACATCGGCGGCATGCCGGATATTGTCGACCATGGCGAAACAGGCCTTCTCGTGCCGAGCGGCGACGCGCAGGCCCTCGCCAACGCAATGCAGACACTTCTTGAGGACCGCGCCTTGCTCGCCCGGCTGGAGGCGACAAGCCTCGCCAAGGTCGAGCGCCTCAAGGCCGGAGCGGTGGTGACCCGGATCGAGCAGGTCTACCGGGACGTCCTGCGCCCAGCCGCCGCCAGGTCCGCGGTGCCGGCGCAGCAAGGTTCGGGACAGCAACCATGTCGGTAGACCGCGCCGGAACGGCCATTGTTCGCGTGCGTCGAGAGCTTCGAAAGAGTGCCGCGCTCGTAATGAATTCCGGCGCTCTGGCAATCGGAACGACTGCCGCGGCCGGCCTCGGGTTTGTCTATTGGTGGCTCGCGGCGCGGCTGTTTTCGCCGGACGTGATCGGCAACACCGCAGCGCTGCTGTCCGTGATGGGGCTTATCGGCACGCTGGGCGAGGCGGGGCTCGGAACCATGCTGGTGGGCGAGATCGTCCGGAATCCTGGCAGGGAGCGCGGCCTGGTGGCCGCAGCAGCGTGCGTCGGGGTGGCGCTGGCGGTCGGCCTCGCCTTGTTGTTCGTCCTCGGGCATGCCTACTTCTACAGCTCGAGTGCGCTGATCGGCGGCTGGTTCGAGGGTATTGCGTTCGTCCTCGGCTGCGGCCTGACCGTTCTCGCCATCGTGGCCGACCAGGCATTCCTGGGCAACCTGCGCAGCGCCGGCAGGATGATCCGGCTGGTGCTGTTCGGCATGTTGAAGCTGATGCTGATCGCCGCCGCCGCGGCTGCCGGCTACACCTCCCATGTCGCGCTTCTTCTGAGCTGGGCGGCCGGCCTGCTGGCGTCCCTCGTCGGCGTGGACCTGTTGACGCGCGGCGGTGCGCGTCAACTCGTTGGGCCTCCCGACTTCCAACTGCTCCAAACGCTCCGCAAGAAGGTCTTCGACCACTACGCGCTCGACGTGGCCCTGCAGGCGCCGGGCCTCATCATGCCTTACCTCGTGCTGGTTCTACTGTCGCCGGCCATCAATGCTGCCTTCGTGTGCTTGTGGATGTTGGTCTCCATCGCCTCGTTGATTCCCGCAGCCATGGCCACGGTCCTGTTCCCCGTAGTGCGAGCGAGCCCGAAACAATCCAGACATGACATCCTTTTGTCGGTGATGGCGTCATTGCTCTTCTCGCTAGTCTGCGCCGTCTTCGTCTTCACCTATTCGCAGACGATCCTGGCGGTCTTCAATCCGGCCTATCCTGAGATCGCCGGATCGAGCCTGCGCTTCCTCGGCTTCAGCCTGCTGGGATCAACGCTTAAATTTCATGCCTGCACGCTGGCGCGGTTGGGCGACAGGATGCGCAAGGCATCTCGCTGGTTCGCGCTTGGCGGATTGCTGGAGCTGTGCTTCGTGATCGCGGGAGCGAAGCTCGGTGGACTTCAAGGCCTGGTCCTGGGCTGGACGCTCGCCGTCAGCATCGAGGGTGCGTGTGCGGCCCTCATCTTGGCCTTCGCGACGAATCTGGATTCTGCCGCCGGCCCTGTGCACGATGAACCGCCCCCCTCGTCGCTCAAGACCTGAGATGTCGTGCATGGCGGCCAGGATGCGATCCTTGAGCTGGGGTTTGCATGCGACGCATGATGTGGCGGCGGCGTTTTGCTCACGACATCGACGCGACCACCTCCAGCATCACCTCCGTCGCGCCGCCGGCGATGGTTAGGACGCGGGCGTCACGCGTTATCCGCTCGATCGGACTCTCGCGCATGACGCCCATGGCGCCGTGGAATTGCACGCATGCATAGGCGACCTCGTTGACGAGTTCGCCGCAGATGGCCTTCAACATCGAGATCTCGCGCAGGCAATCTTCGTCGGCCGCCATGCGCCAAGCGGTGGCATAGAGAAACTGGCGGCCTGCCTCCACCTTCGCAGAGAGCATCGCGAGACGTTGACGGATCGCCTGCATGTCCCATAGGACGCCCCCGAATGCGCGGCGGGCTTTCACCCAGGCGAGGGTCATATCGATCGCCGCCTCGGCCGTCCCTATCGCCATGGCCGCGAGGACAAGGCGCTCGTTCTGGAAGTTGCGCATGATGGAGTAGAAGCCCTGTCCCTCCGCGCCGAGGACGTTCTCCGCGGGGATACGGCAACCGTCGAAGACGAGCTCCGCCGTATCGGAGGAGCGCCAGCCGTGCTTGTCCAACTCCCGGGCAACGCTGAACCCGGGCGTGCCCTTCTCGACGAGGAACATCGTGATTCCGTTGCTTCCTGCCGAGGGATCAGTCTTGGCGGCGACGCAGTAGAGATCTGCGTGGACGCCATTTGTGATGTAGAGCTTCGTGCCATCGAGGACGTAAGTGTCGCCCTCTCGGAGCGCGCGCGTGCGGATGGCCTTCACGTCCGAGCCCGCGTCCGGCTCCGTGATGGCGACCGCGGTGATCACCTCGCCGCTGATAATGCCCGGCATCCAGCGGGCCCGCTGGGCTTTGGTTCCGTCGTGAAAGACGTACATGGAAGCCATGTCGCTGTGGACCAGCATCGCATCGGCGGCGCCGCCATAGGTCGAGCGCCCGAGCTCCTCGGCGAAGACCGTCGATGCAACCGCGTCCATCTCGGCACCACCATACTCGGCCGGGTAGCGGATGCCGAAGAAGCCGAGTTCGCCCATGCGGCGCAGGACCTTACGGGGAATGAACCCGTCCTCTTCCCAGCGATCCGCGCAGGGCTTGATCTCCTCCTCGACGAACCGGCGGACCTGGTCCCGTAAGAGCTCATACTCCCCCGCTACCCAAGGCAGCCCCGATCCACGCGAAGGTACCCAAGCTTTGTCCATCATCTTCATCCGCCCCAGGGCCATTCGGAGGGCCGTCCGATAGGCTAGAGTTCGATTTCCTCTCTCGGTCCCTCGCGTGAGGGGACTTGGGAATCGGCCACCCAGCGCATTGCGTCGATCAATTCCGCCAGTCCGGCCACTGTCGGTCGCTCGAAGAGATTGCGAAGCTGCACGTCGACCCCGAAGGTCTTTTGCATGCGCGACACCGCCCGCATCACCAAGAGCGACTGCCCGCCCAGGCCAAAGAAGTTGTCGTCACGGCCGATCGACTCGACCTTGAGGAGATCGCACCACAGCGCGGCCAGCGTCTTCTCGGTCTCCGTCGAGGGGGCGGCGAAGTCTTGTGCAGGCTGGATGTTTTCCGCCGTCGGTTCGGGAAGCGAGGCGCGGTCGATCTTCCCGTTGGACGTGAGCGGCATCCGTTCGAGGCGAACATAGTGTGTCGGAATCATGGACTCCAGGAGTTCTTCGGCAAGGTGGGCGCGCAGGGCCGCCACGGTCACAGGTTTCGACGAGACATAATAGGCCACAAGTCGTGCGATGCCGTCTTCGACCGCTGGCGGTTCGACATGGCCGTTTTGGGCCATTGTTTGTATCGCTGGTTTCACCACCGAGGTGGCGATGGCAGCGACGGCGCATTCCTGAACATGCGGGTGCTTCAGAAGCCGGGCTTCGATCTCGCCCAGTTCGATACGAGCGCCACCAACCTTAACCTGATGATCGGCGCGGCCGAGAAAGTCCATGCGCCCTTCCGCGTTCCAGCGGGCGAGATCGCCCGTCTTGTACAGCCGCAGCTTCGAAAACCGGTCTCGGGGATCGGTGGCCGTGAGGAAACGTTCGTCAGTGAGGTCAGGGCGATTGAAATAACCTCTCGCCAGGCCGTCGCCGGCAATGAACATCTCACCGATAATGCCGGGGATGGTGGGCTGATGTGCCTTGTTGAGGACGTAGATGCCCGCATTGGCGGCCGGAACGCCGATCGGCACCGATGCGGATTGATCCCGGTCGATGTCGAAACGGTGTATCATGCAGCCCACAGTGGCTTCGGTTGGTCCGTATTCGTTGTAGATCTCGATAGGATGGGGAATGGCTTTCGTGATATCGCGAGCCAATCCGGCCTTGAAGTCCTCGCCACCCACGATGAACTTGCGCAGCCTTGTGGTCTCAAGATTGCGGTCGCGGATCATCGCGAGATGCGCCGGCGTCAGCTTCATGATATCGACGGCATTGTCGTCGATGACCTTGAGCACGACCATGCTCTGGACCTCGGGATCACCAAGATAGACCACGATGCGGCCACCGGTGATGAGTGGCGTGAAGAGCGTCGTGACGGTCAGGTCGAAGGCGAGGGATGAGAAAAGCGGCCATGCGAGACGTTCGCCGGAACTGTACACCCGCGCGGCCCACCAGATGTAGTTCACCAGGCTCCGATGCTCGATCACGACGCCTTTGGGCGTGCCGGTCGAGCCGGAGGTGAAGATGATATAGGCGGCGCCATCCGGAGTGGCAGCCGACGGTCGGGCCGAGTCCGGCTGATTCAAGATCGACCCGAAATCGGCGTCGAGCACGAAAATGTCGGCAAGGTTCGGGGAAATGACGGACTGCAGACGCGCCTGGGTGACCGCCACCGGCGCCCGCCCGTCGGTCCCGTCGGCAATGTCCTTCAGGATTGTCGCAAGACGCCCCTTCGGTGTTGCCGCATCCACCGGCACATAGGCTGCGCCCGACTTCAGGACGCCTAAGATCGCGACGACGACTTCAAGAGAGTGCTCCATGAACACAACGGCAATCCGACCCGGCCCCACGCCGGTCGAGCTCAGATGCGCGGCCATCTGGTTGGAGCGTTCGTCGAGCTGCTGATACGTCAGCGCTGAGTCGCCGAAGCGGATCACTTCGGCGTCAGGACTACGCACCACCTGGTCGCGGAAGAGATCGATGATCGTCCTGTCCGACGGGTAGGGCGCTGCCGTGGCGTTGTATTCGATAACCAGCGCCCGCTGATCGCCATCTTCCAGCAGGGGAAGCGCTACGCCCTCCGCCGCGACAGGTAGGACTTCATTCATGAGATACGC
>NZ_RZOJ01000365.1:0-6030 GCF_003998845.1 Mesorhizobium sp. M4A.F.Ca.ET.022.05.2.1
GTGTTGGAAGGAATGAGGCGCCGGTGATGTTGTCGCGCGCAGGTACATTGATGGGCGTGTCCGCCAAGCTGGAGCACCCCTCATCCGTCCGAGCTTCGCTCGGCCACCTTCTCCCACAAGGGGAGAAGGGGAGGTTGGAGCAACCATGACCCACTTCCTCTTCGACGGCTCCGAAACCGCCCCCGTCACCATCCTGCTGGCCCATGGCGCCGGTGCGCCGATGGACTCCGCCTCGATGGCCGCCACCGCCAAGGCGCTCGCCACGGCCGGCTTCCGCGTGGCGCGCTTCGAGTTCCACTACATGGCCGCCCGCCGCTACGGCCATCGCAAGCCGCCGCCGCGCGCCGAGACGGTGAACCCTGAATACATCAAGGCGATCGCCGACCTTCGCGCCAAGGGTGTCACGGGAAAGCTCATCATCGGCGGCAAGTCGATGGGCGGGCGCGTGGCGTCGATGGTCGCGGACGAGATGTTCGAAAAGGGCGAGATCGCCGGGCTCGTCTGCCTCGGCTATCCCTTCCACCCGCCGGCCAAGCCCGAGCAGCTCAGGACCAAGCATCTCCTCGGCCTCAAGACGCCGACGCTGATCTTCCAGGGCACGCGCGACGAGTTCGGCACCAAGGATGAGGTTGCGACCTATGGCCTTTCCAACGCGATCGAGATGATCTGGCTGGAGGACGGCGACCACGATCTGAAGCCGCGCAAGGCGATCTCGGGGTTTTCGACGGGCGACCACCTGAAGACGGTGGCGGAGACGACAGCGGCTAAATTCGCGCAGCCGTCGGCTTCGTCATTCTAGGGCGGAGCAAGGAGCGAAGCGACGCGCGCAGACCCTAGAATCCATGCCGTGACGCTAAGGCGTTGCAACGGTTCAGAATTCTGCCCCGCCACGTTCCACGGCGACGGTCACGGCATGGATCCTCGGGTCAAGCCCGAGGATGACGAAGCGAGGGGCGCTTTCGGCATCCAAACATGAAAATCGCCACCTTCAACATCAACAACATCAACAGTCGCCTGGAGAACCTGCTGGCCTGGCTCGCCGAGGCAAAACCCGACGTCGTCTGCCTGCAGGAACTGAAGGCGCGCGACACGCAGTTTCCGCTGACCCGGCTGGCGAAGGCCGGCTATGGCGCGGTGTGGAAGGGCGAGCCGACCTGGAACGGCGTTGCCATTCTGGCAAAGGGCGCAGAACCCGTGCTGACGCGCGACGTACTGCCCGGCGACGACGCCGACCGCCAGGCGCGCTACATCGAGGCGGCGGTGTCGGGCATTGTCATCGCCTGCCTCTATGCGCCCAACGGCAACCCGCAGCCCGGGCCCAAATATCAGTACAAGCTCGCCTGGCACGATCGCTTCGCGGCGCACGCGAAGCAGCTCCTCGACACCGGCCTGCCGGTGGCGCTTGCCGGCGACTTCAACATCGTGCCTGAGCCGCGCGACATCTACCCGACCCGCTCCTATGACGACAACGCGCTGGTGCAGCCGCAAAGCCGCGCCGCCTTCGCGGCACTCGTCGAGTGGGGCTGGACCGATGCGCTGCGCAAGGTCTTCCCGAAGGAGGAGAAGCTCTACACATTCTGGGACTACCGCCGCAATCGCTGGCCGCGCGACGCGGGCCTCAGGCTCGACCACATCCTTTTGTCGAAGACACTCGTCCGCAAGCTGAAAGCGGCCGGCATCGACCGGGCCGTGCGCGGCGAGGACAACGCCAGCGACCACGCGCCGGTGTGGGTGGAGGTGGAGACCTGACCTCGCCGCCGCGATCCTTCGCGCCCCTCTGTGCAGTCACCACATCGCAAGCTAGGGTGTCGCAATCATTCCCGCCGAGGCTCGCCGTTGCCCAGCCTGACCGTCGCAGTCTCCTCAATCGTCCTCGCGGCCGCGGCATTGCTGGCCTTCCTCGTCTGGCAGGCGCGCCAGCGCCGGCGGATGCGGCGCCGGGCCGATCCGGCCCATGATTATGCGGTGCGCGCGTCCTGGCGGCCCACCGCCGGCAAGCTCAACTTCTCGTCCTATGTCTACATGGATGTCGACGGCGACGGGGTGTATGGCCTCGCCGACCGGCCGATGGCCGGCATCATGGTTCGGCTCTACGATGAGCGCGGCGGCTTCCTCGCCGCGGCGCGGACCAACTCCGCCGGCTTCGCCAATTTCCCGATGTCGTCCAGGCGACGCCGGGCCAGGATACGCGCGCCCGGCACCTACCGCTTTTCGGTCTCTGTGCCGCCCGGCTGGCGCGCCAGCAGCGGGAACGAGGACCAGTCGATACGCTTGCTGGCCGCGCCCGGCTCTGTCGCTGGCCTCGTCGGGGAGGACTTGCCGAAACCGGTCGGCCTCGCGCCGGTTCGCGTCCTGAGCTGCAGGATGCCCGCCGCGACGGAGGCGACGCTGTCGGTGATGGGCAAGGGCCAGATCCTCGACAGCCGGACGCTTGGCGCGGGCGCCGCCTTCCGCTTTCCTCTCGCCGCAGGGGCCGACACGGTGGCGATCTCCGGCGGCGGCCTCGAGCGGCAGCTCGCGTTGTCGGCCTATCCGACCGATCTTGGCCTGCTGACGCCCGCCGTCATCGTGGCCGATGCGGCGCTGAGCGTCATCGGCTTCGACCACGTCACCACGCGCGGCCTGCGCAAGCTTCCGACGGGCCATGCCGGGCTCTCCTGGCGCAATCTCAACGCCATGGCGGGCGACCACACCAAGAACAGCGAGGGCTACGTCAACGGCAATGTCTCGGGCGATCACATCGCCTATACGAGCAGCGGCCATGCGGCCGAATTCGGCCGGCACCAGCCTTTCGGGCTGCATTCGATGATGCTGACCGCGGCCTGGCTGGCCTCGGAGGGAGAGACCGCGCTGATCGAGAGCTGGCTGGGGGAGGTGCCGGTCGCGCGCGATGAGATCACGCTGTCGGCGCTGGCGCCGTGCCACTATGCGCCGATGCTGAAGGCCGTCACGCGTGTTCGCCTGTCGACGAAGCACCATTGGCAGCTTGTGGTGGATGACCTGGTGCTGGTGCTCTAGGAGCAATTCCAGGAAAAGTGCGTAGCGGTTTTCCGTCCGGAATTGCGTCAAAACAATACTAGAGCGGTTAAGCGATTCCATGAAACGCTGAACCGCTCCAGGAGAGCCGGCGAGGGATCAGATCAGGTTGTTCGAGCCCGCGCCGTTGGCGGTGATCGCCGAAAGCCTGTCCTTCTTCACCAGAACCGGCTTCTCATAGGTTTTCTTCATTTCAGGGGCTCCGATACAATGTCAAATCCGGCCAACGCCATGATGCTCAAGGCGCCAGCCGGGCTGAAATCACCGCGGGAGGGGAGTGGATCCGCCGTTGCGCGCCGTCACCGCCGAAAGCCTGTCCTTCTTGAGCAGGGCCAGCCTCTCGTAGGTCTTCTTCATATCCAACTCTCCATTAATCCACGAAGGATGATGTCAGACCCTCGTCTCCTGTCAACCATGACGGCTGATGTACACTGCGTGCATCCGGATAGTCACATCCCTGGCGCGAAGGTCTGCCGGATAAGCGCACTGCTTTGCCGAGGGGATCACGGATTTATTCCCGCGCGTGTGATTTCCGACACTTAGCCAGCGCGGGAAGCTGGGCTAGGATACCGATATGAGAAGAAGGGTGGGGGCATCCTATGAACAGAACGATCGACAGGCTGCTCTCGCTCCTCCTACTGGCGGCGGCCATCGCCTGCGTGATGCATGCCTGGCCGTTTCTGGCCACCGGAGCCGAGAGCCTCGCTCATCCGCTGGCCGATTCCGCCTCGATGCGGCTGACCGGCTTCCTGGTGGCGGCGCTCGCTCTGGTGGTCGGCGCGTTGCTGTTCCTTGCCGGTCTTTTGCCGGGACGGCCGGCGCATCAGGCCGGAGCGCCGCTGTTCGGCCGCGCGGCGGAGGTGCGGGATCTGGGCCGGCCGCATCTCAGGCGCTTCTTCCAGGTCCTGCCGGCGGTCACTGTGCTGGCGCTGCTCGCCGACCAGCCTTGGCGGGGCGGCGAGGCGGCGAACGAACCGAAGGGCGGACAGGATCTCGCCAGCGCTCCGCCGGCCCTCGCAACGCCGCCGGCGGAGCTGGTTCTAGCGCCGGCGCCACCGGAGCAGGCGTTAGAGACGCCGCCTGCGGCTGAGCCAGCGCCGGCAAGTCCGGCCGTGCCGGCTTCGCCGCCTGCCGCGCCGGCCGAGCCGCCGAAGACCGCGCTGGCGCCTCCCGCTGCTCCACCCGAGACGGCTGCGCCACCGGAGACGGCCCCGCCGCCGCAGACGGCCCCGCCGCCCGAGACCGTAGCTCCGCTGCCGCCGGCACCGCCGGCACAGGCGGCCCAGCCCGACGGCCATCGCGACGCCGTCGTCTGGCTGGCGGTCTCGCAAGACGGGCGCGAGATCATGAGCGCCAGCACCGACCGCATGATCAAGCTCTGGGACATCGACGGCAAGCGGCTGATCCGCACTCTGGGGGAGCACAAGGACATGGCGCGCACGGCGCTGTTCATGCCCGACGGCAAAAGCGCGCTGACCGCCAGCGACGACGGCGAGATCGTGCTGCGGAAGCTTGCCGACGGCGCTGTGCTGCACGTCTTTTCCGCGGGCCAGAACGGCGGTGCCAGGAACCTGGCGATCAGCTCCGACGGCAGGCTGGCCGTCAGCGGCCACGACACCGGTGCCGTCATCGTCTGGAATCTCGAAAAGGGTGGTGTGCTGCATGTACTGCCCGGCCATGACTGGTCGGTGAGCGCGGTCGCCGTCTCGCCCGACGGCACGAAAGCCCTGTCGGGCAGCATCGATGGCGAGCTGAAACTCTGGGACATTGTTTCGGGCAAGCAACTGCGCAGCTGGCACGGGCACGAGCAGGGCGCCTATGGCGCCGTCTTCACCGCTGACGGGCACCATGCGGTGACCGGCAGCGGCGACTACACGATCAAGCTCTGGGACCTCGACAGCTTCAGGGAAGTGCGCCGCTTCGAAGGCCATTCCGGCACCGTCTATGAAATCGCGCTGTCCCCCGACGGCAAGCGGCTGGCATCGGTCTCGCTCGACGGCACGGCGCGCATCTGGAACATGGACACCGGCGACCAGATCGCCGAGTTCGACCCCGGCACCGGCCCGATCTACGCGGTCGCCTTCGCCGCCGACGGCACGCTGCTCACCGGCGGCTACGACCGCACCATCCGCGACTGGCCGGCGGCCGGCGGCGAGGGGGTGGTGCTGTTCGCGGGCGCGCCGGAGTGATCGCTTCGCAGCTCGGCGCCTAGGCACCCCCTCTGGTGTGACGGAACGCGACCTGCATATGTATGCCTGCTATGCAGCAATGAACATGACGAGCCGCAATTCACCATGCCCGACCTCCACCTCGTCGAAGCCTCGATCGCCGACCTGCGCCGCGCGCTGGAGGACGGCACCGTCACCAGCGTCGAACTGGTCGGCGCTTACTTGCGGCGCATCGCGCGCTACGACCGCCACGGCATCGCCCTCAACGCCGTGCCGGCACTCAACCCCGACATGTTCGCGGACGCGGCGGCTTCCGACCGACGGCGGCTTGAGGGCAAAACACTCGGGCCGCTCGACGGCATCCCCTACACCGCCAAGGACAGCTACAAGGTGAGGGGACTGACGGTCGCCGCCGGCTCGCCCGCGTTCGAACAACTCGTCGCCAATGAAGACGCCTTCACCATAGCGCGCCTGCGCGCGGCGGGCGCGGTGCTGGTCGGTCTCACCAACATGCCGCCGATGGCCAATGGCGGCATGCAGCGCGGCGTCTATGGCCGCGCCGAGAGCCCTTACAATGCGGATTATCTGACCGCCGCTTTCGGCTCCGGTTCCTCCAATGGCTCGGGCACAGCGACGGCCGCCAGCTTCGCCGCTTTCGGCCTCGGCGAGGAAACCTGGTCGTCCGGCCGCGCGCCGGCCTCCAACAACGCGCTGGTCGCCTACACGCCCTCGCGCGGCATTATTTCGGTGCGCGGCAACTGGCCATTGGTGCCGACGATGGACGTGGTGGTGCCGCATACGCGCTCCGTCGCCGACATGCTGGAAC
>NZ_RZOJ01000366.1:0-6028 GCF_003998845.1 Mesorhizobium sp. M4A.F.Ca.ET.022.05.2.1
TCACATAGATGCGCGTCGGCTCGAGCAGCGCTTCGGCAAGCGTCGCCTCGTCGTTGAACGGCGCCGGGTCGCTCCAGGCAAGGCCGCTGCTAGCCACGATGCGGCGCACGAGCGAATAGCCGTTGGAATGAAGGCCGGAGGAGGCAAGGCCCAAGAGCACGTCGCCCTCGACGATGTCGTCGGTGGGCAGCAGCTGGCCACGTTCGGCCGCGCCCACGGCAAAGCCGGCGAGGTCGTAGTCCTTGCCGTGATACATGCCGGGCATCTCGGCCGTCTCGCCGCCGATCAGCGCGCAGCCGGCCTGCCGGCAGCCCTCGGCGATGCCGCCGACGATCGATGCGCCCTGGTCGGGGTCGAGCTTGCCGGTGGCGAAATAGTCGAGGAAGAACAGCGGCTCGGCGCCCTGCACGACGATGTCGTTGACGCACATGGCGACAAGGTCGATGCCGATCGTGTCGTGCTTGCCGGCATCGATGGCGATCTTGAGCTTGGTGCCGACGCCGTCATTGGCCGCGACCAGTACCGGATCGGTGAAGCCGGCGGCCTTGAGATCGAACAGGCCGCCGAAGCCGCCGATCTCGCCATCGGCGCCCGGCCGGCGCGTCGCGCGCACCAACGGCTTGATCTTCTCGACCATGAGATTGCCGGCATCGATGTCGACACCCGCTTCGGCATAGGTGAGCCCGTTCTTGCGCTCGGCTGTATCGCGCTTGGTCATGTCCGGCTCGTCGCTGTTTCCATTGCGGGCTCTTCGCATGAATGGTTTCGGGGAGCAAGGATGACGCGGCGGTGCGGCGGTTTTGCCCCCCAACAAACGTTCTTCTGCGTGAGCCGATCCCCCTGAAGGCGAGATTGGCCCGCATCGCAGCTTTCGCCATTCGCCAACGTCAGAGAATGAGGAGCGTAGTGCTTGCGCCAGCCTTCCATCTCCATCATCTATCTCTCGACAAGACGCGACGGGGCACACTTTGACCATCCCCAACATGATCACGATCATGCGCCTGCTGCTGGTGCCCGCCGTGGTGTTGGCGATGCTGCAAGCGCGTTGGGACTGGGCCTTTGCCGGCTTCCTCATCGCCGGCGTCTCCGATGGCGTCGACGGCTTCATCGCCCGCCGCTACAACCAGGTTTCGAAGCTCGGCGCCTATCTCGACCCGATGGCCGACAAGCTCTTGCTGGTCTCGGTGTTCGTGGTCATGGGCTTCATCGGACAATTGCCGCTGTGGCTGGTCGTCACCATGGTCTCGCGCGACGCGCTGATCGTTTGCGCGGTGCTTTTGTCTTCAGTGATGGCGCATCCGGTCGAGGTGAAACCGCTCTTTGTGTCGAAGGCCAACACCGCAATCCAGATCGTGCTGGCGGCGGTGGTGCTGGGTGAACTGGCGTTTTCCATCCACCCCGATCCGTTGCGGGCGGCGCTCATATTACTGTCCGGGGTCTTGACCGTGGCTTCGGCCGCGGCCTATCTCGTGGCCTGGCTGAGGCACATGAGCGGCTATGGCGAAGGCTCCAAACCGGGCACCTGACCAAGGATCCATCGAAGCGGCCGCCGAGGCGGCGGCGGCCGGCGAAGCCGCGTCCCTGGCGTTCCGCCGCCAGGTATTCTTCTGGCTGGGCACGGCCGTGTTCCTGGCGCTGTTCCTCTATGTCTTCTCCAGCATCCTTCTGCCCTTCGTCGCCGGCATGGTGCTCGCCTATTTCCTCGATCCGGTCGCCGACCGGCTGCAGCGTCTCGGCCTCTCCCGGCTTATGGCGACGGTGGTCATCCTGATCGCCTTCATCGTCGTCCTGGTGCTCGCCTTCGTCATCCTGGTTCCGGTTCTGGCGACGCAAATGGCCGATTTCGCCGGCAAGCTGCCGGAATACCTTACCCGCCTGCAGGCGCTGATCACCAGCTTCGATCCGAAATGGCTGGAACAGAGGTTCGGCGTCAACGCCAACAGCCTGCGCGACGGGCTGAACTCGCTGCTCACCTCCGGCTTCGGCCTGCTCACCACTGTCTTTACCTCGATCTGGAGTTCCGGCGTGGCGCTGGTCTCGGTGGTCAGCCTTTTCGTGGTGACGCCGGTGGTCGCCTTCTACATGCTGCTCGACTGGGACCGCATGGTGGCCGTCGTCGACAGCTGGGTGCCGCGCGACTATGTCGAGACGGTGCGCGTGATCGCCCGCGACATCAACATCGCGACCGCCGGCTTCGTGCGTGGCCAGGGCACGCTCTGCCTGGTGCTCGGCGGCATGTATGCCACGGGCCTGACGCTGACCGGCCTCAACTTCGCGATCCTCATCGGCCTCTTCGCCGGGCTGATTTCCTTCATCCCCTATGTTGGCTCGCTGACCGGACTTGTGCTCGCCGTCGGCGTCGCCTTCGTCCAGTTCTGGCCGGACTGGGTGATGATTGTTGCAGTGGCCTGCGTGTTCTTCGCCGGCCAGTTCATCGAGGGCAACATCCTGCAGCCGAGGCTGGTGGGAAAGAGCGTTGGCCTGCATCCGGTCTGGCTGATGTTCGCGCTGTTCGCCTTCGGCGCGTTGTTCGGTTTCGTCGGGCTTCTCATCGCCGTGCCGGCTTCGGCGGCCGTCGCCGTGCTGGTGCGTTTCGCCATTGCCCGCTACCTCGAATCGCCGCTCTACAAGGGCCACGTCACCGAGCCCATTCCGCGACTGCCGGCCGACCGTCGGCGGGGCGCCAAGCCGCGCGGCTGACGCGCCATGGCCGCTGACAGAACCGATCCGCCGCGCCAGCTGCCGCTCGATCTCGGTCACGGCACGGGCTATTCGCGTGACGAGCTCGTGGTGTCTTCGACCAACGCCCAGGCGGTGGCGCTGGTCGATCGCTGGCCCGACTGGCCTTCGCCGGTCGTGGTGCTGGCCGGCCCGGCCGGCTCCGGCAAGACGCATCTGGCCTCGATCTGGCAGGCCCGCGCCAGCGCGCTAAGGGTGGATGCCGGACGCATCGAAGAGTGCATCGCCGACCTCGGCCACAGGTCCGTCCTGATCGACGATGTCGACAAGCATCCGGTTGACGAGACGGGCCTGTTCCATCTCATCAATACGGTCCGTGGCGCCGGCTCCAGCCTGCTGCTGACGGCCAGGCGCTTTCCCTCGGCCTGGGGTGTCGAACTGCCCGATCTCATCTCGCGGCTGAAGGCTGCCGCGACCGTCGAGATCCACGAGCCCGACGATCTTTTGCTTGCCGGCGTCATCACCAAACTCTTCGCCGACCGCCAGGTCGAGGTGGAGCCGCATGTCGTGCAATATCTGGTCAGGCGCATCGAACGCTCGCTGGCCACCGCCATGCGCGTGGTTGGACGCCTCGACCGCGCGGCCCTGGAGCGCAAGACGCCGATCACCCGGGCGCTCGCCGCCGAGACCGTCAGCGCCATGGACGAAGGGCAGTGCGAGTTCGAGATTTGAGTCTTGTTCGGCAGCCGACGCGTGACATCGGAGCCAGATAGTGATATCTGAGTGATGTCAATGACATCGGAATGATATCAATGCCATCTGTGACGATCAGAAACATTCCGGAAGAAACCCACCGCGCTCTGCGCGTGCAGGCCGCCATCCATGGCCGAAGCACGGAGGCGGAGATCCGGGCCATACTCGAGAACGCCGTGCGGCCCGAGGGGCGCGTGAAGCTGGGCTCTTTGCTGTCCGAAATCGCCCGCCGCGCCGGCGTGAAAGACGAGGATGTCGATGCGCTGGAGCAGGTCCGCGACAAAAGCCCGGCCGAGCCCCTGAGATTTGAATGATTCTCCTGGACATCAATGTCGTTTCGGAGGTGATGAGGCCGGAACCCCATCCGGCGGTGCTGGCATGGCTGGACGATCAGGCTGCTGAAACATTGTATATTTCCAGCGTTACGCTCGCAGAGGTGCTATTCGGTATCGAGGTGATGCCTGCGGGGCGCCGCAAGAATGTCCTGGCTGAGGCCTTTGCTGGCATATGCGCGGTGTTTGATCAGCGCGTTCTGCCATTCGACGTGCAGGCAGCGCGGCAGTATGCCGGCCTTGCCGCAAAAGCCAGAACGGCGGGCAAGGGGTTCCCCATACCCGACGGCTATATAGCGGCTATCGCCGATGCCAAAGGCTTCCACGTCGCTTCGCGTGACACGTCGGCCTTTCATGCGGCGGGCATACCAGTCGTCGATCCTTGGCAAAATGCGACGTAGCTGTCCCAATATTGGACCAAGCCACTGGCATCCATCTTGCACCGTCCAATATGCCGGCTGACCCCGGTCCCGATCACGTTCCAGATCGGGTTGTAGGCTCGCCGGGTGCAAGGCGGTTGGGGTTCTCGCCCGGCGAGCTTGCCTTTCAGAGACATCGAACTCACCCATCGAAATAGACGATTCAACAAGGCGGTTCGCCTAATTCCCCACTTCCCGGCAAGTTCCTCCAGGGTCGCCAGCAGCCTGTTGATCTGCGTATAGGAGGTCGTTTGCGGGCTGTAGCGCGTGACCAGGTATTCCCGGGTTTTGGCGAGTTGTATCAGGTGATGTGCCGTGCGCTTCCGCAGCTGACACCTCGATCCTGCCGTCCTCGATGCGGCAGGTTGGAGTCAGCGGATACCAGAAGTCGAGCGGCTCGCTGACCGGTACGGTGACGGAGATGCCTGCGAGTGCGGCCTCGCTTGCCGCGCGCCTGAGGCAGAGCACGCTCCCGGCCCGAAAGCCGAGTTCGGCCAGCGCCTTGAGCAGCGGCGCGCCGCCGCCCTGCGCGAAAGCCTTGTTGATGCGGTCGCCGGTCATCGGTGACCAGAGATCGCGCGGCACCCACGTCAGGCGCCGCCTCCTCGCGTCGACTCACAATGACATCGGTGTTCTGCAACCAGTCGTCCCGGTCGAGGACCGCCACGACAACGCGGCCATGGCTGGAGCCTTACTGGCCCGGATCGAGGCGGATTGGCTTGCCGCGTTTGCAAACTGGCGCCCATGCTCCGGCCCATAGCTGGAATGGTCGGAGTGGCAGGATTCGAACCTGCGACCCCCTGATCCCAAATCAGGTGCGCTACCAGGCTGCGCTACACTCCGAGGCCTCGCGGCGTATAGGGTTCCGGGCCCGCGAAGGCAACCCACGAAAAGAAAAAAGGGAAGGGCGGGAAAAAACGCTGCGCCCTGCAGCCGCTCAGCGCCGCTGTCCGGCGATCTTGCGGGCGATTGCGGCGCCCTGGATCCTAGCATTGGCAAAGCAGCCGCGGATGCTCGGCCGCATGCCGGTGAACCACAGGCCCGGCAGCTTTGGATCGCTGTCGGCGCCGTTGAACAGCGGCACGCCCTTGCCGTCGAGCACGCCGAGCTGGCCGAGCATCGGCTCCAGCCCGGTGCGATAGCCGGTTGCGGCGATCACGACGTCGGGCGTGATGGTCTGACCGTCATCCAGGATGACGCCGTCGCGGGTGAATTCCCTGACCTGCGGCACCACGATGACCCTGCCGGCCCTGATGGCATCGACGGCGCCGTCGTCGGAGGCGATCGCCGTATAGTCGGAGCCGAGGCGGCTGGCGCCGCCCAAGGGCGCGCGCGGCAGGCCGAATTTGCTGAGGTCGCCGAAGACAAGGCGCTGGGTCAGCGCCATCGCCCAGTCCGCCAGCCGCACGGGCAGCCGCGCCATGAAAGGCGAAAAACGGTGCACGGCGATCTGTCCGATGCGCTTGGGCAACAGCGAGGGGCCGTTGCGCGCCGCCAGCCACATCTGTCCGGTCTTGGCTCCGGAAAGGTGATTGAGCGCGTCGAAGCCCGAATTGCCGGCGCCGACCACCAGTACCTTCTTGTCCTCATAGTCCTTCGCCGCGCCAAAATCCGCCGAATGGACGATGCGCCCGGGAAAGTCCTCCATGCCTTTCCAGACGGGAATGAACGGCTGTCGGTCGCGCCCGGTGGCGACCACGACATGGCGCGCGCGCCGCGGCCCGGCGCTGGTCCTCACCGTCCAGTGATCGCCGTTGAAGCTCACGTCCTTGACGGCGATGCCGAATTCGACCGGCAGCCGGTGCGCTTCGGCGAAGTGATTGAGGTGGCCGATCACCGTGGTGC
>NZ_RZOJ01000367.1:0-6021 GCF_003998845.1 Mesorhizobium sp. M4A.F.Ca.ET.022.05.2.1
GCATAGCGGATGACCACCGAGGCCGAGGGCTGCTGCTCGTCGCGGCGGAAATTGGCGCGCTCGGACATGACGATGTGGACGCGCGCCGCCTTGATGCCGGCGATCGACTGGATGGTGCGCGCGATCTCGCCCTCCAGGGCGCGCACCCTTGTGATCTGCTGCATGAAGGATGTCAGGCCGAGCGAGCCGACATTGTCGAACAGCTCGTAGCCGGCATTGGCGCTGGTCGGCAGGCCCTTCTCGGCGAGCATCATGCGAGCCTGCGCGGTGGTGCCGGCCGGCACCAGCACTGAGGTGCCGTCGGCGCCGACATCGAAGCCGATGCCGGCCTCGCCCAGCACCAGGCCGATCTGGTTCACGTCGGAGCGCTCGAGCCCGACATAGAGCGTCTCGTAGGCGGGACGGTTGAGATAGATCGAGGCCACGCCGATGACGGTCATGACGAGCACCGCGATGCCGCCCAGCATGGCGAGGCGCTTGACGCCAAATGCCCTGAGATTCGAGATGATGCTCTGGATCTGTTCCGGCACGTTCCAACGGCTCCCAGCATGACTGTCCGTCGGAACACTAGACCGCGAAGCTTGTGCGAGGATGATAGGCGGAAGGCAAAAGGCCGCGCTTGCGGCGCGGCCTTCGATGCAATGGAAAGATCAGCCGGAATATCAGCTCTTGAACAGGGCCAGGATCGACTGCGAGTTGCCGTTGGCGATCGACAGCGACTGGATCCCGAGCTGCTGCTGCACCTGCAGCGCCTGCAGGCGGGTCGATTCCTTGTTCATGTCGGCGTCGACCAGGGCGCCAACGCCCTTGTCGATCGAGTCCGAGAGGTTCGACAGGAAGCTCTTCTGGGTGTCGATGCGCGACTTGGCGGCACCGAGATAGGCCGCGCCCGTCGAGAGCTTGGCAAGCGCCGTTTCAACGCTGCCGAGCGCCGTATCGATTGCGGTGTCGGTGACCGCAGCGGCGCTCGGGTCGAAGAAGGTCGTGGCGAGAAGGCCGCCTACGATGCCGCCCGTGCCGGCAATATCGAGAACCTGCGTGTCGGCGGCCGCGACGTTGATGGTGTCGATGGCGACGGTGGTGCCGGTGCGGTTGTAGGAAGCGACGATCTGCAGGTCGGAGGCGACGAGGCCGTCGTTCTGCAGCAGGTTCGAGCCGGCATAGCTGGCATTGGTGACCGACGACTTGATCTGCTCCTGGATGGCCTTGATTTCGGTCGCGATCTTCTGCTGGTTGTCCTGGCTGGCGCCGCGGGCGGTGACCAGCTTGGCCTTGATCGCGTCGACCTGGTCCTTGATGTCGGTGATGGCGGTGTAGGCGGTGTCGACCTTGCCGGCGCCGAGGCCGAGTGCGTCCTGCACCGCCGACAGCGCCTTGTTGTCGGAACGCATGCTGGTAGCGATCGACCAGTAGGCGGCGTTGTCGGAAGCGGTGGCGACGCGGTAGCCAGTCGAGATGCGGGCCTGCGTCGTTTCAAGCGCCTTGTTGGTGGCGTTTAGGCTCTGCAGCGCGGTCAGCGCCGCGGCGTTCGTCATGATACTTGCCAAGGTACACCCCTTCTCAAAGCAGGCATGCCTTACGCATGCCGGTCAACCCGTTTGGCGGGGGCGTCATGCCTGTCGACCAACTGGTCTGCCCGTCATAAGTGAATGGTTAACCATAACTAGCGCGACATCGTTAATGGCGCGTTAAAGCCATGCTTTGGCGAGGGAAAATGACAAGGGTTTCACAAATGAAAATCGGGCCGCGCTGATGGCGCGGCCCGATGCAGATGACTGGAGTTCAGGAGGCGATCAGCCGCGGAAGAGCGACAGGATCGACTGCGAATTCCCGTTGGCGATCGACAGCGCCTGGATGCCGAGCTGCTGCTGGACCTGGAGGGCCTGCAGGCGGGTCGATTCCTTGTTCATGTCGGCATCGACCAGCGAGCCGACGCCCTTGTCGATCGAGTCCGAGAGGTTCGACAGGAAGCTCTTCTGGGTGTCGATGCGCGACTTGGCGGCACCGAGCGATGCGGCACCGGTGGACAGCTTGCCAAGCGCCGTTTCAACGCTGCCGAGCGCGGTGTCGATGGCAGTGTCGGCGACAGCGGCAGAGCTCGGATCGAAGAAGGTCGTGGCGAGAAGGCCGCCGACGATGCCGCCCGTGCCGGCGACGTCGAGGACCTGCGTGTCCGCAGCCTTGACGTCGATGGTGTCGATGGTGACGGTCGCGCCGGTGCGGTTGTAGGAAGCGACGATCTTAAGGTCGGACGCGGCGAGGCCGTCGTTCTGCAGCAGGTTCGAGCCGGCGAAGTTGGCGTTGGTGACCGACGACTTGATCTGCGCCTGGATGGCGTTGATTTCGGTCGCGATCTTCTGCTGGTCTTCCTGGCTGGCGCCGCGGGCGGTGACCAGCTTGGACTTGATCAGGTCGACCTGGTCCTTGACGTCGTTAATGGCGGTGTAGGCGGTGTCGACCTTGCCGGCGCCGAGACCGAGCGAGTCCTGTACGGCCGAGAGCGCCTTGTTGTCCGACTTCATCGAGGTGGCGATCGACCAGTAGGCGGCGTTGTCGGAGGCGGTGGCGACGCGGTAACCAGTCGAAATACGCGACTGGGTGGTCTCGAGCTGCTTGTTGGTGTTGTTCAAGCTCTGCAGCGCGGTCAGCGCCGAGGAATTGGTCATGATACTGGACATGGCTACTCGTACCTTGATTTTACACGTGTTTTTTTGACATACCGGCTTTTCCGGTATGACGGTGCGGCATCATGCCAATGATCGTTGATTGAGATCACCCGCCATCTGGGGGGACTATGCTGGCAAGTCCCTACCAAAGGCCTAAACGCGACGGTTAACCGAAAATATATTGCAGGAAATCTGGGCGCGGCGGCGCGGCGCCAGTCAGGCAAGGCTGGCGATCAATATCGACAAGTCAGGTGAAGGATCGCACCAGGCTGCCGACAAGCAGGTTCCAGCCGTCGATCAGCACGAAGAACAGGATCTTGAACGGCAGCGACACCACGGTCGGCGGCAGCATCATCATGCCCATCGCCATGGTGATGGTGGCGACAATCAGATCGATGACCAGGAACGGCAGCACGATCAGGAAGCCGATCTCGAAACCGCGCCGGATTTCGGAGATCATGAAGGCGGGCACCAGGATGCGCAGGTCGACGGTGTCGCGCGAGACGGTCTGGCCGCGTTCGCGGGCAAGGTCGGCGAAGAGGTCGAAATCCTTGTCGCGCACATTGTGCAGCATGAAGGTGCGGAACGGGTCCGAGATCTTCTCGAACGCTTCCGCCTGCGTGATCTGGTTGTCCATCAGCGGCTTGACGCCGGTGTTCCAGGCCTGATCGAAAGTCGGCGCCATGACGTAGAAAGTCATGAACAGCGACAGCGAGATCAGGATCAGGTTGGCCGGCGTCGACTGCAGGCCGATGCCGGCGCGCAGGATCGAGAAGGCGATGACGAAGCGGGTGAAGCTCGTCACCATGATCAAAAGCCCCGGCGCCACCGACAGCACGGTGAGCAGGCCGAACATCTGGATCAGGTAGCCGACGGTCGTGCCGTCGGCCTTGCCGATGGCACCGAGATCCAGCTGCTGGGCCGCGGCGACGGAGGTGGCAAGGACCAGGAGCGTGGCGGCGAGAAGGTATTTTCTCATTCGAGCAGCAATGTCCTGATCAGAATCTGTTTGGCATGGCCGCCGCTGCGGATGGCGGCACGCTCCTCGAGATCGGCCTTCAGATGCTGGTAACCGCTGGCGCCTTCGATCTGATGCATCTTCAGCGTGCGCACCAGCGCCAACAGATCCTGGTGGATCTGCTCGGTCATCTCCGGCGGCTGCGGCGCGTCGTAAAACACCGACGCCTCCAGCCTTATCCAGACCTCTGCGGGAGACGCCAGATTGGTGGTGATCGGTGCAAGCTGGACAAGCGTCGGTCCGACGGCTTCCTTGCCGGACTCGGCCGGCCTCTCGGTATTGCCTTCGTTTTCCGGAGCCACCGGCACCGAGGCCGGAGCATCGGTGCCCTTCAGATAGCCGCCGGACAGCCAGCCCATGCCGATCGCGGCGGCCGTCACCGCCACGAGCATGGCCAATTGGATGACCAGGGAAGGTCCCTTCTTCTGCCCGACTTGCTCGACATTGGCCATGGCGTAATTTCCCGAGCCTGCCCGTTTTAGAAGGGAAGAACCTGATCGAGGACCTGCTGGCCATAGGCCGGCTGCTGGATCTCACTGACTCGGCCGCGGCCGCCATAGGAGATGCGCGCTTCGGCGATGCGTTCGTAGGAGATGGTGTTCTCCGCGCCGATATCGGACGGACGCACCATGCCGGCAATGGTGAGCACCCTGAGCTCGTAGTTGACGCGTACCTCCTGCGAACCCCTGATCATCAGGTTGCCATTGGGCAAGACCTCAGTGACGACGGCGGCGACGTTGAGCTCCAGGTTCTCCGAGCGCTTGATTTCGCCGTCGGCGTTGGTTTCGGTGCTGGAGCTCAGGCCGGCGTCGCCCTTACCGCTCGTGCTGTTGCCCTCCCATCCCAGAGTGACATCATAGCCGAGCTTGCGCGCGGCGGTGCGGCTCCTGTCGTTCTGGTTCTTGAAGTTGGCCTTGTCGTTTAGCTTGATGTTGACGGTGAGGATATCGCCTTCGCGCAGCGCCCTTGGGTCGGTGAACAAGCGGCTCTGGCGATCGTCCCACAGCGAGAATTTCTTGACTGGCGCCGCCGGTGGCTCGGGATAGCTGTAAGGCGCGGCCGCGCCATTGCCGATGCCGGAGCCGACCGGCGACAGCGCCGGTTCCCTGCCGACCTCCTTGAGATCGGTACCGCAGCCGGACAAGGCCACGACTCCGACGAGGATGAGCATCTTGCGGATCATGACGGATCTGTCCTTCGCGCCGCGCTGGCCATGATGCCGGTAAGCGCGGCGGCCGCCTTCTGGTCCATTTCGTTGAGGATGACGCCGGCCTTGCGCGAATCCAGCTTCATCAGGATGGCGGCGGCCAGTTCGACATTGACCATCGCCAGGCGTTCGGCCGCGGCGTCCGGCTTCATGCCGGCATAGATCTTGACAACGCTGTCCTCGGCGCGCGCGAGGAACACCTCGCGGCGCTTCAGCCATTGCTCGTATTCGGCCCGCTTGTCCTCCAGCGCTTTCATGCGCTGGTCGATGCCGGCCTGGAGCTCCTTCAGCTCCTGCGCCTGCAGGGCGTAGCGGCGATCGCGGGCGGCGTCGGCGATGTTGGAGCAGAAGCGCTGTATCTCACTTTCGTCCGGCGCCTTCTCCCGGGTCATCTGCTGGGTTGCAGCCGGCGCCTGCCCGCCGGGCAGCACCTGGCGCACGGCCTCTTCGGCGCGGGCTGCGCCGGCAGAAAGAAGCATGACGGCGAGGGCCGGGGCAATCAACGCCGGCCTGGCGTTGCGGTTCGGTTGGCGGGGAGCGATCATCGGCATGGCCTATTGGAGGACCAGATCGGCTTGCAGGGCGCCGGCCGATTTGATGCCTTGCAGGATGGCAATGATGCCGTCGGGCTTGACGCCAAGACGGTTGAGGCCAGAAACCAGCGCTTCGAGGTTCGGCCCGTCGAGCACTGCGACCCGCGCGTCGGGCCGCGTGGCCTCGATGGCGGTGAAGGGCTCTACAGCGGTCACGCCCTTGGAAAAGGGCTCGGGCTGGACGACTTTCGGCGCCTCGGTGATGCGCACCGTGAGCGTGCCGTGGCTGATGGCCACGCGCGAGATCTTGACGTTGTTGCCGATGACGATGGTGCCGGTGCGCTCGTCGATGACGACGCGGGCCGGCGTGTCCGATTCCACGACCAGATTCTCGATCTCGGCATAAAAGCGTGCCGCCGAGACGTTCTTCGGCCGCCTGATCTGGACGGTGCGGGCATCGCGCTCGGCCGCGACGCGCATGCCGAAACGCTGCGCGGTGTAATCGTTGATAGCGTCGGCGATGCGAATGGCGGTCGAAAAGTCGGGGTTGCGCAATTGCAGCGTCAGCACGCCCTGATCGTCGAACTCGGCTGGCAC
>NZ_RZOJ01000368.1:0-6018 GCF_003998845.1 Mesorhizobium sp. M4A.F.Ca.ET.022.05.2.1
CCAAGCGGCTTAGATTTTCGCGGGCTCGCACTGATCATTGCTCCATCGATAGATTGGAGCAGCTATGCCGCGCGCAGGTGGTGTCTATTCAGCCCCTCCGGGCACCAAGGGAACGCCGAACACCCCGATCGAGTCGGCGAAGTACAACGCGCTTGTCGACGATCTGGTGGGGGACGCGAACGCTGCGCGGCCCGTCACGGCTGGCGGCTCGGGATCGAGCACGGCAGTAGGCGCAGCCGACAACTTCAACGCAGCTGGCGCGGACATGGCATCGGCCGCGACTGTCAACCTGGCAAACACCACAGGTACGCTGGTCAACATCACAGGCACGGTCCCCATCACGGCGCTCGGCACGCTCGCTGCCGGCGCCGAGCGGGATCTTGTGTTCGCTGCGTCGCTGACCTTCACGCACAACGCTACGAGCCTGATCCTCCCAGGCGCAGCGAATATCACCACGGCAGCAGGCGACGTCGCACGCATGCGGTCACTTGGCGGCGGCAACTGGAAGTGTGTCGGCTATCAAAGGGCGGCCGTCGCTCCCCTCTCGAACACCTTCGCCTCACCAACGATCACGACCCCAACGCTGACGCTGAAGCAGAGCGCCGCGCCGACGCCGACGGCGGAAGGCGATGTCCAATGGGATACTGATGACGATGTGCTCGTCGTCGGCGATGGTGCCGCTCAGAAGATTTTCGCAGCGCTACCCGCCGGCACGGTGGCTGGCGACGTCCTCTACCTTACGAGCGCCAAAGCTCTGGCCAGGCTCGCAAAGGGGACAGCTTTGCAGATGCTTCGGATGAACGCCGGGGCAACCGCGCCCGAATGGTCACCGGCCCTGGACTATGCTGGTGGCGCCGCCGCACTCTCTACCGGCGCGGTCGGAACGTATGCATTTCTCAAAACCAACACCATTCTGAACCCTGGCGACACGATAGCTGGATCCAGCTGCCTCTACTCAAATTCGGGCGGCGTCACGGTGGGCGGAGCACCCGCTGGAACATGGCGATGCATGGGCTATTCGGTCAATCCACATGTCACCCTGTTCCTGAGGATCAGCTAAAGCGCCGCGCGAACTCTTCAGCCGGAAGGTCGAAGGCGGCACGTTCCGTCTTGATCCGTTCGATTGGCCAATTCCACCATTGGATTTCCAGCAGCGCGGCAACCGTCTCATCAGGGAACCGGCGCTTGATCAGCTTCGCCGGATTTCCTCCGACAAGGGTATAGGGCTCAACGTCCTTGGTGACGATACTGCCAGCGGCGATGACCGCGCCGTGTCCGATCTTCACGCCCGACAGGATGATGGCGCGAGAGCCTATCCAGACGTCATTACCGACGACAATAGGGCCTTTAGAGGTCAGGTACTCGAGGTTCGTCTTGGTCTTGAAGGTGCGAGACTGGAATGGAAACGTCGACACGGTGTCTGTTCGGTGATCGCCCTGACAAAGGAACAGCACTCCCGGCGCGATCGAGCAGAACGACCCGATTATGACAGGCGACTTCGCCGTAACATTGTAGAAATTCCCGTCGCTGATCCCGTGGCAATCGCGACCGACCGTCACATGTGCGGGCACCTTCAGCTTCGATCTGAGAATACTTTTCTCGCGCAGCCAGGCGGTAAGTTTCGACATGTTGAAGCACCCCGTGATTCCGCGTCAGCACTAGGTAAAACTCTGCCGTTATTCAAGCGGCTTAGAATTTCGCCATGTGCGCGCACAGGATGGCGCCGTTGCGAACGGAGCCGCCGATGGACAGAAACTTTGCGCGTTCTCTTGCCCTTGTCCTGAAGTCCGAAGGCGGCTGGTCGGACAACCCGGCCGATCCCGGCGGGGCGACGATGAAAGGCGTCACGCTGGCGAACTTCCGTCGCTACGTGAAGGCGGACGCCACTAAAGCCGATCTTCGCAAAATCTCGGATGAGCAGATCGCTACGGTCTATCGGCGCTTCTACTGGGATGCTGTCGCCGGCGCCGAGCTGCCTGACGGTGTCGACTACGCCGTCTTTGACTTTGCTGTGAACAGCGGTCCGGGCAGGGCTGCGAAGTACCTCCAGGCGGCGGGCGGCGTCGGCGTGGTGCAGGATGGCCGAATTGGGCCGGCGACGCTTGCCGCGGTGCGGCGCAAGCCCGCTGGCGTCGTCATCGACACGCTCTGCGATGCCCGGCTCGCGTTCCTGAAGCGTCTACCGACCTGGCCGACCTTCGGGAAGGGCTGGCAGAGCCGCGTGGTGTCGGTGCGCATCCAGTCGATGCTGATGGCCACGCCCGCGCCAGCCCAGCCTGTTCCGGCAGATTCGGCACCCGCCTCTTCGGCGCCGGCTCCAACCGCGCCAGCCTATGTGGAGCGCAATCCCTTCTGGGCAGCGCTGTTCGCAATCGTCAAAGCCATCTTTGGAAGGAGATCACCATGACCGCCGTCATTGTCCGCATTGCCCTGCGCTATGGGGCGGGCGTGCTGGTCGCGCGTGGCCTGCTCGGCGGTGACGACGCTTCGGCCTTCTCTGCCGACCCCGACATCCAAATGGCTCTGGAAACCGGGCTCGGGCTGGCGATCGGCGGCGCGACCGAAGCCTGGCACCTGCTCGCTCGCCGCTTCGGCTGGGAGCACTGAGATGATCGAGGTCTTCACCGCGCTCCTCGAATCGTTCCTGCACAATCCAGTCGTCATCGCGATCGGCGCGGGCATCGTCATGGCGGTTGGCGCATGGATCAGGGGCCGGCTGTCCGGCGCCAAGGCCGAACGCAACAAGCAGGCTGTAGAGCGGCTGGCAGCCCGTGACGAGGCAGACAAGATCGACCAGGCCGTTGCCGGTATGTCTGACGCCGAGATTCTGAAGGAGCAGGCCAAATGGTCGCGCCTAAAGTCCTAGCCCTGACTGCCTTCGTCGCCCTGGCCGCTTGCCAGCACGCGGGCGGCAGTTTCTGCGACGTCGAGAAGCCGAACCGCAATCCCGTCGAAGACATGACATCGACCGAAGCGCGGTCGGCACTCGCGCACAATCTCAAAGGCGCCAAACTCTGCGGCTGGAGGCCATGATGCACGAATTCCTCGACTTCCTCGGCATCAAAGGCCCTGTAGTGGCTGCCGGCCTCGCTGGGGGCATCCTGCGGGCTCTCTCGCGCCATCGCTACAAGATCCGTGAGATGATCGCCTCGCCGATCTGTGGGGCGCTGGCCGCGGCCTACCTGACGCTGCCAACGGTGGCCTACTCCCAAGCGATCGGCCTGCCTATCCCGGATACCAAGGATGAAACCACCATCCTGGCCGCCGCCTTCTTGATCGGGGTTTCGGCCATGTGGATTTCGGATATCCTGTTCGAGTTCATCGTGCGAAAATTCAAGCAAGGCGCAGTTGAGTAAGGGTCGCCTGACATCCACAAATGATGCCTTCTGGCGAAATTTCGCTTTGCAACTCGTGTTCGGGCTACTACTTATCGCACACTTAGGCAGGTGAGAATTTATGGCCAAACCCCGTGAGCTGCTTTACGAGCATGCGCCACTCACAGAAGTTATCGCTGAAATTCACTGGGCATTAACGCCGCTACAAATGGCTCCTGGCGCGGCCATCGACCCATTCTATTCGCTTCTGGAGGATCGGCTGACGTCGCAGTTGGCCCAAAGCGGCTACGTCCATATTGAGACAAGGGTCCCAGACGAAGTGCCCCGGGAGATGCTGGCTCATGCCGTCGTCCGATTATTCAGGACCTCGCCGAGTACGTGGCCTGTCTATCAAATCGGTCCCGGAGTTTTCACCGCCAATGTAGTGCCTCCTTATGGTGGTTGGTCGAAATTCCGGCCGTTTCTGCGCCAAGGCTTGGACTATCTTCTCGGTGCGTACCCCGACAAGGCGCATCTAAGGCCTGAGCGAATTGTGCTGCGGTATGTGAATGCCTTCGGGCCTGAACACGGTCTGATAACTCCTGCCAACTTCATTAGCGAGTATGTTGGGCTCAGTGTCTCCTGGCCTGACGCTGTGGGTGAGGTATCCAATCAGTCGAACGACGTCTCTCTCACTGGTGACTTGCGTCTTCCCATCGCTGATCTGCCTGGGGCTATCGGATTGATTAGTTGGAAGGAGGGGACGAGGCCTAGCGGGGACAAGGTTGTAGTCCTTAACCTGTCGGTCAATGCGCCTCTGGCGTCGACTATTGATGTGGAGTTATGGTCCAAGACGTTTGATTCTGCTCATGCAGTTATTTCTAAATTGTTCGAGGGAATAATTGCCGATAAGATTCGCCCGCTCTTAGGCAAGGAGTTGAAAGCGTAACTATGGCTGCCCCCATTTCGCTTTATGGCTTGCATGACAATGCCGTGTTGAGCAAGTCGATTCGGGCGTTGCCTCCTTCGGTAGCTGGCTACGACAAAAGGACTGATTTTATACGGTTTTGGGACCCTTCGGCGTCCTCAATCGACCAAAGCTCGACGGTGATATCCCATTTCCTTCCTGCCGCCGTCTTCGCTGGGTTGGAGCGTATCAAGGCAACCAACTTGATTCTCTCGACGGCGGAATTCAACGCAAATGTCGGCAAGTCCAGCTTCCCATTGCCCTTTGCGAGCGTAGGGGCATGGTTGCATGAGACGTCTCGGTCAATATCCTCGCTCCCATTGACGGAAAAGCAAAAGAAATTGGCTACCGCGATATTGCGATCGGCTGCTTCGTGCCGTGAGGACCCGCCCGAGATCACTTTGTTGGATGAGGGTTCGCTCATCATTGAGTACAATGATGTATCCAGGATAGTGAGCGCCAAGATTTCTGCTGAAGAGGCATTTTTGTCATCAGCATCTTCAGAGATCGAGGTCAGCGCAGTGATATTTGATTCCGAATCTAGCGCGGAGCTACTTGCTTCCCGATTTTTGATTGAATTGGCCCCTTAGCCCTTTCTTGAACGCATGGTGATCTGGGAACCCTCCTCCGAGAGCATACAGCCGACCGAAATCGTGGGCAGGAGATTGCTCGCCAAAACCTATAAAGATTGGCCGACGCTTGGGCCGCCCAATGGCCAGCTAAAACTCTCAGCGGAGGCATTCGAGGATTCTAGGCTGGACGAAGACCTTTCGCTTGACCGGCTGGGCACAAGCAATCCGGTGAAGACCGTAGTCCGCCGCCTTACTGTTGTGGCAGACGCAGAGGCGGCTAAGACCTTCAAGTCATTTTTCGGTTGGGTAGCTATAGCCGCTAGAGATCTGAAGAATTCAACACTAGTTCCCAGTCCGCTCTCGATCGAGGAGCACGGGATAGACAATCCATTCCATGCAGACATTGATAGATCTGGGTTTCGTGAACGAGCACAGGCTTTTCATCTAAGCGTGAGCCTCCGTTTTCAATTTCAGGAGCGGGGTAGATACGTGCCACCAGTGCGCGCCAGCGAGGGCCAGCCAGCCTAGCCATCTGTTTCAAGCGGCTTAGAGTTTCGCGTTCGCGCCCGCCATCCTGCCCGCCATGGCAAAGACGGACAAGCGCACCCCGGATCAGCAGAAGCAGGGCGCGGCTCTTCGTGAGGAGGGATCGAAGTGGCTTGCGCGCGTCGAGGCTGCCGGCAAGCTCGAAAAGCAGTGGATGGACGACGCCGAAAAGGCGGTGAAGGCCTACACCGGCGAAACCAAGTCGGACGACCTGAGCACGTCCGCCACGCTCGGCAACACCTACGACTTCAACATCCTCTTCGCCAACGTCGAGACCATCGTTCCGGCGATCATCAACAGTCCGCCTGCGCCTGACATCCGACGCCGCTTCGCCGACGAGGATCCTGCAGCAAAGGACGTCGCCGAGCTGATCGAGCGCGCCATTCGCAAGCAGGTCGACGATTCCAAGCTGCAGGTCGAACTGGAGGGCGAGGCGCAAGACGGGTTCCTGGCTGGTCGAGGCATCATCCGGCTTCGCTTCAAGAGCGACATCGTAAAGGACGAGACGACCAAGGCAGAGCTAGCTGTGGAGCCTCAACAGGTTGTCCTCGGTTAGAGCGAGGCGACTGATAGGTGTTTTGGACTTTAGGCTCCCGTGGGGACGGTGCCAATTGTATCC
>NZ_RZOJ01000369.1:0-5997 GCF_003998845.1 Mesorhizobium sp. M4A.F.Ca.ET.022.05.2.1
ATCGGATCACTGCTCGCCAAGGCCGATCACCAGATTGGCCGCGACAACCTCTTCAAGCCGGGCGAACCCGTCGCCATCGGCTTTGCCGCCGGGGCGCCGCTGGCGTTTCCGCAACCCAAGAACAACGGGACCAACCAGAGGGAAAACCACCATGTCGAAATCCTATCGTGACGGACTGCCGATAAGCCCCGAGAAATTCGTCGACCAACTGATGCGCCTGAAGCGCGGCTCGATCGGCCGGCGCGAATTCCTCGGCCTCACCGGCCTTGGCGTCGCCACCGCGGTGATGGCGCGCGAGCTCGGCATCATGCCGACGCCGGCCTACGCCGCCGAAAACCTCGGCGACCGCATGTCGATCGCCACCTGGCCGAACTATCACGACCCCGCGACGTTCGAGAGCTTCAAGGCCGAGACCGGCGTTGCCGTCGAGGTCAACGTCTTCGGCTCGAACGAGGAGATGCTGGCCAAGCTGCAGGCCGGCGGCTCGGGCTGGAGCCTGTTCGTGCCGACCAACTACACGATCTCGACCTACAAGAAGCTCGACATCATCGAAGCGCTCGACATGGCCAAGCTCGGCAATTTCGACGGTTCGCAGGAGGATCCGCGCTTTACCTCGGAAGGCACGATCGACGGGACGATCTACGCCGTGCCGAAGAACTGGGGCACGACCGGCATCGCGATCAACACCAAGAAGCTGACCAAGCCGATGACGAGCTGGAAGGAGTTCTGGGACACAGCCATGGCGGAAGGCGACGGCCGCACCATGGTGCATGACTATCAGCTCACCACGATCGGCAATGCGCTGAAATATTACGGCTATTCCTTCAACTCGCTGAAGCCGGACGAGCTCGCCAAGGCCGAGGAACTGCTGCTCAAGGTCAAGCCGCATCTGTTCGCGGTGTCGAGCGACTATCAGCCGTCGATGCGCGCCGGCGATGCCTGGATGACGATGTGCTGGACCAATGACGGGGCGCAACTCCATCGCGACATCCCGGAGATCGCCTATGTGCTCGGCAAGGAAGGCGGCGAGATCTGGACCGACTTCTACGCCATCCCGAAGGACGCGCCGAACAAGCCGGCCGGCTACGCGCTGCTCAACTACCTGATGAACCCGAAGGTCGCGGTGAAGGAGCACTTGGCCAATGGCGCGCCCTCGATCGATGCGCGCGTCAACGCGCTGCTGCCGAAGGAGGTGATGGACAATCCGATCCTCTACCCGGCGGCGGACCTGTTGAAGCCGCTGGAGTTCGGCGCCGCCGCGACGCTCACCGATCCGGGGCGCGCCGAGCTGATGGCGCGCTTCAAGTCGGCTTGAGCGGAACCGGCCACAAACCCGATCCAGGCAACGCGACCGGCGGGCAATTGCCCGCCGGCACCGAAGCGGCTTTTTCGATGCGCGGCACCCTCCTTCGCAAAAATCTTACGACCGCGCTGCTGCTCGCGCCGGCGACGCTGTGGCTGGTGGTATTCCTGGTCCTGCCGTTCGTCGCCATCGCCATCTTCAGCGTCGGCGAGCGGGCGCCCGAGGGAGGCTACCAGGCAGCTTTCACGCTTGCGCAATACGCCAACCTGCCGGCGCGGGCGACCGCGTTCTGGAACACGATGGTACTGGCGCCGGTCGGCGCCTTCGCCTGCCTGCTCGTCGCCTATCCGGTCGCCTACTATCTGGCGCTGCGCGCGCCGGAGCGCTGGCGGCTGATCCTGCTGGCGCTCGTCGTCATCCCGTTCTGGACCAGCCTTTTGATGCGCACCTATGCCTGGATGTATGTACTGGGCCGACGCGGCATCCCGGCCCTGCTTGCCTATGTCGGCGTCGAGGATGTCCGGCTGATCAACACGCCGGGCGCGGTGCTGCTCGGCATCGTCTACGGCTATCTGCCGCTGATGATCCTGCCGATCTATGTCAGCCTGGAGCGGCTCGACCGCAGGCTGCTGGAAGCGTCCGCCGATCTCGGCGCGACGCCGCTATCGACCTTCCTCGGCGTCACGCTGAGGCTGTCGCTGCCGGGCGTGATGACCGGCTTCTCGCTGGTGATGATCCTGCTGCTCGGCGAGTATCTGATCCCGACGCTGCTCGGCGGCGGCAAGGTGTTCTTCATCGGCAACGCGCTGGTCGACCTGTTCCTGCAGTCACGCAATTGGCCGTTCGGTTCGGCCATCGCCATCACGCTGGTGCTGGTCTCGGTGGTGGTGCTGATTGCCGCCAACCGCATCTCGGCCCGGCTGTCGGGCGCGCGCAGGGTGGACCTGATCTGATGCGCGCCTTCGTCGTTGCCGTCTTTGCTTTCCTCTATCTGCCGATCGCACTGGTGGTGCTGTTCTCCTTCAACGCCGGCCACCATGCCAGCGAGTTCACCGGCTTCTCGACGCAATGGTATGGCAAGGCGCTGTCGAACCCGTTCCTGGTCGAGGCGCTGAAGAACAGCCTGTTCATCGCCACCACCAGCGCGCTTTTGGCGGCGGTCGCCGGCACCGCCGCCGCGCTCGGCCTGCAGCGCGTCGGGGCGCGGACGCGGGCTGTCTTCGACGGGCTATTGGGCGCCGCGATCGTCGTTCCCGGCGTCGTCATCGGCATCTCGACGCTGGTCGCGCTCGTGCAGCTGTTCGGCGTCGTCAATCCGTTCCTCGCCGAGTTGTGGCCGGGCGACCAGCCGCCGCGCCTGGCGCTCGGTTACGGCTCGATCATCGCCGCGCATGGCCTGTTCTCGATGGCGCTGGTGGCGCTGATCGTCGGCACGCGCCTTGGCAGTCTCGACCGCAACCTGGTCGAGGCGTCGAGCGATCTCTACGCCACGCCGCTGACGACGTTCCGCTCGATTGTGCTGCCGCAGATCATGCCGGCGGTGATCGCCGGCTTCCTGCTCGCATTCACCTTTTCGTTCGACGACTTCATCATCGCCTTCTTCGTCGCCGGCGCGCAGACGACGCTGCCGATCTATGTCTTCGCCTCGATCCGCCGCGGCGTGACGCCGGAGATCAATGCCGTCGCGACCATTGTGCTCGTCGCCTCGGTGCTGCTCGTGGTGCTTGCCCAATGGCAGCTGCGCCGAAGAAAACAGTGAAAGACCGATCATGATCCTGAAAGACCGCATCGCCGTGGTTACGGGCGCCGGGTCCGGCATCGGGCGCGCCGGCGCCATGATCATGGGCAGGGAAGGGGCGACAGTGGTGATCGCCGACCGCGATCGGGCCGCCGGCGAGGCCGTTGCCTCCGACATCCGCGAAGCCGGCGGCCGCGCCGAAGCGGTCACGACCGACGTCGGCAACGACACCGCGGTCGAGGCGCTCATCGTCGGCACGCTCGGCAGGCATGGCCGGATCGACATATTGCACAACCATGCCGGCATCCAGGTCGGCGGCACGCTCACCGAAGTTGGCGTCGACGGCATGGATGCGTCGTGGCGGATCAATGTGCGGGCGCAGTTCGTTAGCGCCAAGACCGTGATGCCGGCGATGATCGCGCAGGGCGGTGGCGTCATCCTCAACACCGCCTCGAATTCGGGCGTCTTCTACGACCGCGAGATGATCGCCTATGCGACGTCGAAACATGCCGTGGTGGCGATGACCAGGCAGATGTCGCTCGACTATGCCAGGCACAATGTCCGCATCAACGCGCTTTGCCCAGGCTGGGTCGACACGCCGTTCAACGAGCCGTTCATCGCCCAGATGGGCGGGCGCGAGGCGATCGAAAACTATGTCCGGACCAAGATCCCGATGGGGCGCTGGGCAAGCGCCGACGAGATCGCCGAAGCGATCCTATTCCTCGTCTCCGACCGCTCCTCCTTCATGACCGGACAGGCGCTGGTGGTCGACGGTGGCGAAAGCATCGGCTGAGCCAAGGCTTCTCACACGTGCTTGCGGCCACCGGTGTCGCGGAACCAGCTGTCCGGGTAGGGATACCACCAACCCTGGATTTCCGGCTTGTGGTCGATGATCACCATCTTCGAACGGCGGAAGGCGTCGAGCCCCTGGCGCCCAAGCTCGCGACCAAGGCCGGAGGCCTTCCAGCCGCCGAAAGGCAGCGCATCATTGTCGATCAGCGGATTGTTGACCCAGACCATGCCGGCCTCGAGGCGCTCGGCCGCCTCGTGCGCTTCGGCGAGGTCGGTGGTGAACACCGAGGCGCCGAGGCCGAAGGGACTATCGTTGGCGAGCCTGATCGCCTCGTCGAAATCCTTCACGCGACAGATGGCGGCGACCGGCCCGAAACACTCCTCGCGCACGATCGCCATGTCCGGGGTGACGCCGGTGAGGATCGTCGGCTCGTAGAACCAGCCGGTGTTGTGCGCCGGCGGAATGCGCCCGCCGGTCACCGCCTTCGCGCCGTTGCGAACCGCGTCGTCGACCAGACGCATCACCTTGGCCCGTGCGGCTTCGCTGACCAGCGGGCCGATCTCGGTCCTGTCCAGGCCGTTACCGATCCTCAGCGCGCGGGTCTTTGCGGCGAAGAGATCGACGAAGCGGTCGTGCACGGCATCGACGACGAAGAAGCGCTCGGCCGAGGTGCAGACCTGGCCGGTGAGGTGGAAGGCCGCAGTGACGGAGCCGGCCGCCGCGACGTCGAGCGGGGCGTGTTGCGAGATGATCAGCGGATCGCTGCCGCCGGCCTCGATGACGCAAGGCTTCATGCACTCGGCGCACGCCACCGCGACGGCCTTGCCGGCGGCAACCGAACCGGTGAAGGCGACCGCATGGGTGCGGTCGGACCCGATCAGCGCCTGCGCCGTCGCAGCGCCACCGGGCAGGCAGGAGACGAGGCCTTCGGGCAGTGAACGGAACACCGTCATGTAGTCGAGCGTCGACAATGTCGTCGCCTCGGCAGGCTTGATGACGCAGGCATTGCCGGCGGCGAGCGAGGCGGCCACCGTCCAGCACATCAGCAGGATCGGGAAGTTATAGGGCATGATGTGGACGGAGACGCCGTAGGGCTCGTAGCGCGCGTACTGGAAGGAACCCGCCTGCGTCGTGCCGGCGACCTTGCCGGCCTCGTCGCGCGCCATCTCGGCATAGTAGCGGAAGATCGGTGCGCAATTGGCGATCTCGCCAATCGCTTCCGGATAGGGCTTGCCCATCTCGCGCACCATCAGCTCGGCGCAGCGGGTGAAGTCCGCCGCCTCGATGGCATTGGCCACCGAGTGCAAATGTTTGGCGCGGCTCTTGGCGTCGAGTTTTTTCCATGCCGCCTGCGCTGCGGTCGCGGCGGTCAACGCGGCGTCGATCTCACCATCGCTGGCGGCGGCGATGGTGCCCACCGTTTCGAGCGTCGCCGGATCGATCACCGGCTTTTGCGCACCGGTCGTCGGCCGGTAGTCCGGATTGACGAAGTATACCGGACGGTCGGGCGAGAACTGCATGGAATGATCCTCCCGGTCCGCTCAGCGGATCATGTAGACCTTCTTGATCGTCTCATGCACGGTGCAGACGCCCTTCCAGTCCTGCGGGAAGAACGCCGCCGTGTCGGGTTCGATCTCGATCACCTCGCCGGATTCATGCACATAGGTGCAGCGTCCCTCGAGGAAGTGGCAGAACTCGTCGCGGGTGACGTGGCAGTGCCATTTGCCCGGCGTGCAGACCCAAAGCCCGCATTCCGAGCGGCCTTCCGGCCCCTTGTAGAGGAGCTTGCCGGAGGTGTGGGACTGGCCCTCGATCATGGTCGGGATGACGCCCCAGTCGACGAGGTCGGTAATAGTGAGCGGCGATTGCATGGTCGGCGTGGTCATCGATTTTATCCTGTATTTCGTTGCGTGCTTACCGGCACATGAAGGCCTTGGTCAGCGTTTCGGTGATTTCAGAAGTGCCGGTCCAGCCGGCTGGGAAGAAGACCAGTGTCCCGGCCTCGACCGGGATCGTCTCGCCACTCTCGTGGATGTAGGTGCCGCGCCCCGACAGGAAATGGCAGAATTCGTCAACCGCGAAGGTGATGTGGCGCGTGCCGGGCGTGCACGACCAAAGCCCGCATTCGCTCGATCCGTCCGCGTGCTGGAACAGGACCTTGCC
>NZ_RZOJ01000036.1:0-29825 GCF_003998845.1 Mesorhizobium sp. M4A.F.Ca.ET.022.05.2.1
GCCCCATCGACCGGGCGGATCAGCACCTCGACGCGCCCGCCGCAGCACTGGCCGATCTCGGGCCCGAGCGGAACGTCGAGCGTGGCGCAGACTTCGTCCACCTCGATCCGAGCCTCATCGGTGGCAGATCGCGATGGCGTCCGCCCGCCCAGCAGCTGCCGCGCCTTGTCGATCGCCATATATTCGAGCTGGCCGCCGCCGATCGTGCCGTAAATCGCCGAGGCCGAGACCAGCATGAAGGCGCCGGTCTCGCGCGGCGTCGAGCCCTTGGTTGCCGCGACCTCGACCAGCGCGGCCCGGCCGGCTTGGCCGAGAAAATCCTTCAGGCTTTGCACTGTCGAGTTCATCGTCTGCATTCCCGATACGGAAATATAGAGTTTTTCGCCCCGAATTGCACCTTTGGCCCAGTTCAAGCCGGTCTTGCGGCTTTCAGCCGTTCGATCGCCATCAGCACCCGCTCTGGCGTCGCCGGCGCGTCGAGGCGCGGGCAGATCCTGTGGTCGGCGACGCTCGCCACCGCGTCCGACAGCGCGTGCAGCACCGACATGCCGAGCGGGAAGGGCGGTTCGCCGACCGCCTTGGAGCGATGCACGGTCGGCTCGTACGCCTCCGGCCAGTCGGCCAGCGTGACGTTGAAGATCTTCGGCCGGTCCGACGCCAGCGGGATCTTGTAGGTCGACGGCGCATGGGTGCGCAGCCGCCCTTTTTCGTCCCACCAAAGTTCCTCGGTGGTCAGCCAGCCCATGCCCTGGATGAAGCCGCCCTCGATCTGGCCGAGGTCGATGGCGCGGTTCAGCGAGCGGCCGGTCTCGTGCAGGATGTCGGTGCGCTCGACCACATATTCGCCGGTCAGCGTGTCGACCGACACCTCCGAGCACGAGGCGCCATAGGCGAAGTAATAGAATGGCCGGCCTTCACCCTTGTCGCGGTTCCAGTGAATCTTCGGCGTCTTGTAGAAGCCCGCAGCCGAGAGCTGGATGCGCGCCATATAGGCCTGCTTGACGAGGTCGGCGAAGGCGATCTCCTGATTGCCGATGCGCACGCGGTTGGGCAGGAACAGCACCTGGTCGCGCGGCACCTGGTATTTTTCGGCGGCGAAGTTGGTCAGCCGGTCCTTGATCTGGCGGGCGCCGTTCTGCGCCGCCATGCCGTTGAGGTCGGAGCCGGACGACGCCGCGGTCGCCGACGTGTTCGGCACCTTGCCCGTGGTGGTGGCGGTGATCTTCACCTGGTCGAGGTCGATCTGGAACTCTTCCGCCACCACTTGCGCCACCTTGAGGTAGAGCCCTTGCCCCATCTCGGTGCCGCCATGGTTCAGATGCACCGAGCCGTCGGTGTAGACATGCACCAGCGCGCCCGCCTGATTGTAGTGTGTGGCGGTAAACGAGATGCCGAACTTGACCGGCGTCAGCGCTAGGCCGCGTTTGATGAAGCGGCTGTTGGCGTTGAAGGCGCTGATCTCGCGCCGGCGCCGCTCATAGTTCGAGCTCGCCTCCAGCTCGGCGATGATGCGGTGGATGATGTTGTCCTCGACCGTCTGGTGGTAAGGCGTGATGTTGCGGTCACTGGTGCCGTAGAAATTCTTCTTGCGGATCTCGAGCGGATCCTTGCCGAGGGCAAAGGCGACCTCGTCGATGACGCGCTCAGCGCCGACCATGCCTTGCGGCCCGCCGAAACCGCGGAAAGCGGTGTTCGACACCGTGTTGGTGTAAAGCGGCGCCGACTGCGCATGCACCGCCGGCCAGAAATAGGTGTTGTCGCAGTGGAACAGCGCGCGGTCGGTCACCGGGCCCGACAGGTCCGAGGAGAAGCCGCAGCGCGCCGCGAACATGAAGTCGACGCCGAGTATGTTGCCATCATCGTCGAAGCCGACCTCGTAGTCGATGAGGAAGTCGTGGCGCTTGCCGGTGGCGATCATGTCGTCGTCGCGGTCGGGCCTGATTTTCACCGCCCGGTGGTGCCGTTTCGCTGCGATTGCGGCGAGCGCGGCAAACTGGTTGCCCTGTGTTTCCTTGCCGCCGAAGCCGCCGCCCATGCGGCGGATTTCCACCGTGATGGCGTTGCTCGGCACCCCCAGCGCGTGGCTCACCATATGCTGGACTTCGCTCGGATGCTGGGTCGAGGAATAGATGGTGACGTCCTCGTCTTCGCCGGGGATGGCCATGGCGATGTGGCCTTCCAGGTAGAAATGCTCCTGGCCGCCGACGCGCATCTTTCCGTTGAGCTTGCGCGGCGCCGCCTTGATCGCCGCCGCCGCGTCGCCGCGCCTTAGCGTCAGCGGTGGCGTGACGAGCTTGTCCTTCCTTGGGTTTAGCTCGCCGATGTCGGTGACGAAGGGCAATTGCTTGTATTCGACCTTGGCCAGCCGGGTGGCGCGGCGCGCCTGTTCGCGCGTCTCGGCGATGACGCAGAAGATCGGCTGGCCGTAGAACTCGACCTTGCCGTCCGCCAGCACCGGTTCGTCATGGCGGCCGGTCGGCGAGATGTCGTTCTCGCCGGGCACATCCTTTGCCGTCAGCACGTCGACGACGCCGGGCGCCGCGCGCACCGCCGAAAGGTCCATCCTGGTGATGGTGGCATGCGTTGCCGCCGAAAGGCCGAGGCAGCCATGCAGGGTGCCGGCCGGCTCCGGCATGTCGTCGATATAGACCGCCGTGCCGCTGACATGCTTGTGCGCCGAATCGTGGCGCTGATCGCTGGCGACGCCGCCCTTGATCTTCTGCGCCTTCAGGTTGGGGACGTGCTTGGTCATCAGGCGGCCTCGTAGCGTGAGACCTGGAGCGGCGCCCTGGTGCCGGTGGTCTCGACAAAGAAGCGCAGCAGAAGGTTCTTCGCCGCCAGCGCCCGATATTCGGCGCTTGCCCGCATGTCGGTCAGCGGCGTGAAATCGCTGGCGTATTCGGCCATCGCGGTCTCCACGGTTTCCTCCGTCCAGGCCTTGCCGAGCAGCGCCTTCTCGACGGCAAAAGCCCGCTTCGGCGTCGCCGCCATGCCGCCATAGGCGATGCGGATGTCGGTGACGGTGCCGTCCTTGGTCAGGGCGAGATGGAACGCGCCGAGGGCGGCGGTGATGTCCTCGTCGCGGCGCTTGGTGATCTTGTAGACGGCAAACTTTGTCGCCTTGGCCGGCACCGGCACATGCACGGCCTCGACGAATTCGCCCGGCCGCCGGTCCTGCTTGCCGTAGGCGATGAAGAAGGTCTCGAGCGGGATGGTGCGCCGCTTGTTGCCGCGCCGCAGCGTCAGCCGCGCGCCGAGCGCGATCAGCGGCGGCGGCGTGTCGCCGATCGGCGAGCCATTGGCGATGTTGCCGCCGATCGTGCCCATGTTGCGCACCTGCTCGCCGCCGATACGGTCGAACAGCGGACCGAGCGCCGGTATCCGCTTCGACAGCATCGCGAAGGCGTCCGAGTAGGTAACGCCGGCGCCGATCGAGATCACGCCCTTGTCCTCGGATATCGCGCACAGCCCGTCGAGATTGCCGATGAAGACCGCCGGCGCGATCTCGCGCATATGCTTGGTCACCCAGAGGCCGACATCGGTGGAGCCGGCGACCAGTGTCGCACTCGGCTCCTTGTCGAGCAGCTTGGCCAGATCGTCCGCATTGGCCGGCACGATCAGCCGCGCCTTGCCCGAGCCGATCTTGACGCGCGCGCCGTCCTTCATCGCCGCGAGCCTTGCCGTGATCGCCTTGCGCTCCGCCGCCAGCGGGTCCTTCGCCGCCTTGCCGTAGCTGGAGATGGCACGCGCCGCGCGCATGATCGCCTCATAGCCGGTGCAGCGGCAGAGATTGCCCTGCAGCGCCTTCTCGATCGCCGCGTCCGACGGGTCGGGCGAGCGCATCCACAGCGCGTAGAGCGACATGACGAAGCCTGGCGTGCAGAAGCCGCATTGCGAGCCGTGGAAGTCGACCATCGCCTGCTGCACCGGATGCAATTTTTCGCCGTCGCCGCGCAAATGCTCCACGGTCACGACGTGCGTGCCGTCGAGCGAGCCGAGGAAGCGGATGCAGGCGTTGACGCCTTCATAGATCAGCTTGCCGGCCGAAAGCCTTCCGACCAGCACCGTGCAGGCGCCACAGTCGCCCTCGGCGCAGCCTTCCTTGGTGCCGCGCAGCGTCCGATTGAGCCGCAGCCAGTCGAGCAGTGTCGCATCGGGCGCGACATCGACCAGCGCGACATCCTCGCCATTGAGAATGAAGCGGATTTCGTTTCGGGTCTTGACCTTGGCCATGTCTCAGCTCCCCCGATAGGTCGAATAGCCATAGGGCGAGATCAGCAGCGGCACATGGTAGTGGCGTTCTTCCGCCATGCCGAAGCGGATCGGCACGATGTCGAGGAAGGCCGGCTCGGGCAGGCTCGTCCCTTGCCCGCGCAGATAGTCGCCGGCGGCGAACACCAGCTCGTATTCGCCGGTGCGGAAGTCCGCGCCGACAAGCAGCGGCGCATCGCAGCGGCCGTCATCATTGGTGACCACCGTCTTCAGATGCGTGCGCGCCTGGCGCTCGATACGGAAAAGCTCGATCGACAGGCCCTTGGCCGGCCTGCCGGTGGCAGTATCCAGCACATGGGTCGTCAGGCGCCCGCCATCGGCTTTCGACGTTTCTGCCACTGCCGTCTCCCATTTCCAGTACGGCCGATTGGCCGGTACAGTCGAACGTCTTCTGGTCAATTGTGCGCCAATTAAAGGCGATGCATAAGTCCCGGTCGAGCGGAGCGCGACAAAAAGCACTTTCAAAAATTTTCGGGGGAATGCACGAGCACTCCTTTCGATATCTTCATCTCAACAGTCGGGCAGGAGTGACGATGCGTTACGAACGGGACATGCGCGGTTACGGGGCCAATCCGCCGGACCCGAAATGGCCTGGCGGCGCGCATGTCGCGGTGCAGTTCGTCGTCAATTACGAGGAAGGCGGCGAGAACTGCGTGCTGCACGGCGACAAGGCTTCGGAAGCCTTCCTGTCGGAGATCGTCGGCGCTGCCCCCTGGCTCGGCCAGCGCCACTGGAATATGGAATCGATCTACGAATATGGCGCCCGCGCCGGCTTCTGGAGGCTCCACCGCCTGTTCACTGAAGCTCTAGTGCCGGTGACCTGCTACGGCGTCGCCACGGCGCTGGCGCGCTCGCCCGACCAGGTGGCGGCCATGCAGCAGGCCGGCTGGGAGATCGCCTCGCACGGGCTGAAATGGATCGACTACCGCGATCATTCGCCCGAGGACGAGAAGCGAGACCTCGAAGAGGCGATCCGGCTGCATTACGAGGTGACCGGCGCTCGGCCGACCGGCTGGTACACCGGCCGCACCTCGATCAATACGGTGCGGCTGGTCGCCGAGGAGGGCGGCTTCGACTACGTCTCCGATACCTATGACGACGAGTTGCCCTACTGGTTCGATCGCGGCGGGGTGGACAAACCGCAGCTCGTCATCCCCTACACGCTCGACGCCAATGACATGCGCTTCGCCACGCCTCAAGGCTTCAACTCCGGCGACCAGTTCTTCGCTTATCTGAAGGACAGTTTCGACACGCTCTATGCCGAGGGCAAGGCCGGCCGGCCGCGTATGATGAACATCGGACTGCATTGCCGGCTGGTCGGCCGGCCGGGTCGCGTCGCGGCGCTCAAGCGCTTCGTTGATTATGTGAAATCGCACGACCGGGTCTGGCTGGCGCGGCGCATCGACATCGCCAGCCACTGGCGCGAGACGCATCCTTACCAGGCGCCGGCGCTGCGTCCGTCGAGGATGGAGTTCGAGGCCTTCGTCCATGCCTTCGGCAGCGTGTTCGAGCATTCGCCATGGGTCGCCGAGCGCGCCTATGAGCTGGAACTCGGCCCGGCGCATGACAGCGCCAGCGGCGTGCACAATGCGCTCTGCCGCGTCTTCCGCGCCGCAACCGAGGCTGAGCGGCTGTCCGTGCTCAACGCCCATCCCGACCTTGCCGGCAAGCTGGCGAAGGCCAGGCGGCTGACGGCGGAATCGGCCAGGGAGCAGGCCTCCGCCGGGCTCGACGCGCTGACCGACAAGGAACGCGAGCTGTTCTCCAAGCTCAACGCCGCCTACGTCACCACTTTCGGCTTCCCCTTCATCATCGCGGTCAAGGGCAAGAGCAAGGACCATATCCTGGCGGAGTTCGAGCGGCGCATCGGCAACAGCCGCGCCACCGAGTTCGAAACCGCCTGCAAACAGGTCGAGCGCATCGCGCTGCTTCGGCTGAAAGACATGCTGCCGCTCTAAGTGTTTGGTTTTACGCAACTCCGGACGAAAGACCGTCACACACTGGATTTGCTCTGAGGATCAGGACTATGGACATGATCAAGACGCCCGAGCGCACCTACTACGCACCGCATGGCGGCCATCCCGGCCAGAGCGAACTGCTCACCGGTCGCGCCGTCTTCACCGAGGCCTACGCCGTCATCCCCAAGGGCGTGATGCAGGACATCGTCACCAGCGCGCTGCCGTTCTGGGACAAGACCAGGGTCTGGATCATCGCGCGGCCGCTGTCGGGCTTCGCCGAGACCTTCTCGCAATACATCGTCGAGGTCGAGCCCGGTGGCGGCAGCGAGCGGCCGGAGCCGGATGCCGGCGCCGAGGGCGTGCTGTTCGTCGTCGAGGGCGAGCTCAGTGTTTCGCTTGCCGGCGAGAAGCATGCGCTTCGCCCAGGCGGCTTTGCCTTCCTGCCGCCGGCCAGTGGCTGGACGGTGCGCAACGAAAGCGCTGCCGCCGTCCGCTTCCACTGGGTGCGCAAGGCCTATGAGGCGGTGGATGGCCTCGACACGCCGCCGGCCTTCTTCGCCAACGAGCAGGACATCGCGCCGAGCCCGATGCCCGGCACGGAAGGCCGCTGGGCGACGACGCGCTTCGTCGACCCCGCCGACCTGCGCCATGACATGCATGTCACCATCGTCACCCTGGAGCCGGGCGCGGTCATCCCCTTCGCCGAGACGCATGTGATGGAGCATGGGCTCTATGTGCTCGAAGGCAAAGCGGTCTACCGCCTCAACCAGGACTGGGTGGAGGTCGAGGCCGGCGACTTCATGTGGCTGCGCGCGTTTTGCCCGCAGGCCTGCTATGCCGGCGGCCCGGGCAATTTCCGCTATTTGCTCTACAAGGACGTCAATCGGCACGCCAAGCTCGGCGGCGCCGGCATAGCGGGGCGGGCGCGGTGACCCGCATCGTTGCCCGGCCGCTGACGCGCGAAAACTTCGCCCCGTTCGGCGACGTCATCGACATGGGCGGCGCCAATCACTACCCGATCAACGGCGGCAAGGCCGAGCGCTACCATGATCTCGCCACCGCGGAGGCGACTGGGCCCAATGCGCGCGTGCTGATCTCCATGGTGCGCGGCACGCCCTATGAGATGCCGCTCAAGCTGACCATGGTCGAGCGCCATCCCTTCGGCAGCCAGGCGTTCATTCCGCTGTCTCCAAGGCCATTCCTGGTCGTCGTCTGTCATGACGGCAAGGATGGCCCAGGCGAGCCGCACGCCTTCATCACCATGCCCGGCCAGGGCATCAACTACCGCCGCAACCTCTGGCACGGCGTGCTGACGCCGATCGGCGAGGCGCAGGACTTCCTGATCGTCGACCGCGGCGGCGACGGCTCCAACCTCGAGGAGTGCCATTTCTCGCACTCTTACGAGATCCACCTTCCCTGAACGCCCGAGATTACCCGTCATGACCGACATTTCACTGATCGACCGCCTGCTTGACGTCATCGAGCACGACATCGTGCCGAAGACGGCCGAGGGCGTTGCGCATGGCAACAAGCTGTTCGGCGCCGCGATCCTGAGGAAGGATGACCGCTCGCTGGTGCTGGCCGAGACCAACAACGAGATCGAAAACCCGCTTTGGCACGGCGAAGTGCATTGCCTGAAGCGGTTTTACGAAATGCCGAAGGCCGAGCGCGTCGACACCAGCGACGCGATCTTTCTCGCCACGCACGAACCCTGCTCGCTCTGCCTGTCGGCCATCACCTGGACCGGCTTCGACAATTTCTACTACCTCTTCAGCCACGAAGATTCGCGCGACAGCTTCGCCATTCCGCACGACCTCAAGATACTGAAGGAGGTCTTCACCCTCGATCCCGGCGGCTACAATGCCGAGAACGCCTATTGGAAGAGCTTTTCCATCCGCCGGCTGGCGCGGGCGCTGCCGGAGGCCGAGCGCCAGCGGCTGGAAGCGCGCATCGGCAAGATTTCCGCACGCTACGACGAGCTGTCCGGCGCCTATCAGGAAAGCAAGGCAGACAACGACATTCCGTTGAACTGACGCGGATTGACCAGCCGATTTCGCCGGCTGGCCCATGACGCGGCGGCGCCGGCTCCATCATGTGCTCGCCCATGAAAATCGTCACCGAGTTCCCCCGCAAAGTCGTCGAATTTCCGGTAATGGGCATCGTCATGCCGGACGGCTGCCGGCTGTCGGCGCGGATATGGATGCCTGAGGATGCGGGCAACGATCCAGTGCCGGCCATTCTCGAGCACCTGCCCTACCGCAAGCGCGACGGCACGATCTTTCGCGATCAACTGACGCATCCTTATTTCGCCGGCCACGGCTATGCCTCGATCCGTGTCGACATGCGCGGCAACGGCGATTCCGAAGGGCTGATGGACGACGAATATTCCGAGCAGGAATTGCAGGACGCTTGCGACGTCATTGCCTGGGCCGCGTCGCAGCCGTGGTGCAACGGCAATGTCGGCATGATGGGCATTTCCTGGGGCGGCTTCAACTGCCTGCAGGTGGCGGCCAAGCAGCCGCCGGCGCTGAAGGCGGTGATCAGCCTTTGCTCGACCGTCGACCGCTATGCCGACGACATCCATTACAAGGGCGGCTGCCTGCTGATCGAAAATTTCGGCTGGGCCTCGACGATGCTGTCCTATTCGTCGCGGCCGCCGGACCCGCATTTCGTCGGCAACAACCGGTGGCGTGCCCTTTGGCAGACCCGATTGGAGAACCAACCGTTTCTGGCGCCGCTGTGGCTCAGCCACCAGCACCGCGACGCCTACTGGAAGCGCGGCTCTATCTGCGAGGATTTTTCCGCAGTCAAAGCTGCCGTGCTGTCGATCGGCGGCTGGCATGACGGCTACCGCAACACCATCTCGCACCTCGTCGCTAACATAAGGGCGCCGGTCAAGGGTATCGTCGGCCCCTGGATCCACAAATACCCGCATTACGCCGCGCCCAACCCAGCCATCGGTTTCCTGCAGGAGGCACTGCGCTGGTGGGACCGCTGGCTGAAGGGCGCCGAGACCGGCGTCGACACCGACCCAGCCTATCGCGCCTATGTGATGGACAGCGTGCGCCCGTCGCGCTGGCACCCTGAGCGGCCAGGCCGCTGGGTGGCGGAGCAGGAATGGCCGTCGTCCAACGTCAAGGTAGAAGCGATCGAACTGATTGCGGAAGGCGCCAAGCCTGCCATCGTCGCCACGCCGCAAAGCTGCGGCCTTGCCGGCGGCGAATATTTCCCCTTCACCTTCGGGCCGGAACTGCCGGGCGACCAGCGCCCCGACGATGCGCTGTCGGTGTGTTTCGACCGGCCGGTGCTTGATCGGGCGATCGACATTGTCGGCGCGCCGGAGCTCCTGGTCAGGGTCGCCTCGGACCGGCCCCAGGCCAACATCGCTGTCAGGCTCTGTGACGTCCATCCCGATGGCGCCTCGGAACTGATCTCCTACGGCGTGCTCAACCTGACGCACCGCAAGTCGCATGAATTCCCTGAGGCGATTGTGCCGGGCGAGAGTGTCTCGGCCCGTGTCGTGCTCGACCAGTGCGCCTACCGGGTGCCGGCGGGACACCGGTTGCGGGTTGCCGTTTCGAACGCCTACTGGCCGATGATCTGGCCGTCGCCGGAGCCGGTCCGGCTCGACCTTTCGAAGGCGACGCTGAAGCTGCCGAGACGCCCGGTGGCAATAGGCGACGAGGTAAGCTTCCCTTCTCCGGAGGCAGCCTCACCCTGGGCGACTAAAATGATCCGTGCCGCCAATTCCGAGCGTCATGTCGACCGCGACGAGAAGACCGGGGTCGTCACGCTTTCCATCGTCGATGATTTCGGCGCGGTGCGCGATCTCGAGCACGACCTGGCCCATGGCAGCATCGCTCGCGAGACATGGGCGATCCATCCCGACGATCCGTCGTCAGCCTCGGGAAAAACCCATTGGACGCAGACCTTGTCGCGAAATGGATGGTCGGTTCGCACCGAAACCTTCACCGAGATGCGCTCTGACGCCCAAAACTTCGTGCTCAGCGCCAGAATCGAGGCCTATGAGGGCGAAAACCTCGTCTTCGAACGCGACTTCGAACAGAACGTTCCGCGCGCTCTCGTCTGAGGGCTGGCAGGATTGATCCAATTGCGACGCGCCATTTACGCCACGGCATGTCGCATTCGGTCTTGCTTACAGCTTTCCGTTGCGGTCATTATTCCCCTCACAAGAAACAAGAAAACGACCATCAGGTCGAACCACAGAGTGAGGAACTAAATCATGTCTAACGAACTGGACTACCTCAGCCGTCGTGTCGCCGCCGGCAAGCTCAGCCGTCGCGACTTTCTCGGCCGCGCCGCCGCGCTCGGCATCACCGCGCCCTTCGCCAACTCGCTGCTGTCGAGCGCCGCGCGCGCTGCCGGCCCGGTCAAAGGTGGCACGCTGAAGGCCGGCCTCGTCGGCGGTGAATCCACCAACAGCCTCGATCCGGCGCTGATGATGACGCAGGTGCCGTTCGCCTTCGGCAAGTGCTGGGGCGAAATGATCGTCGAGCTGTCGCCCGAGGGCAAGCTCGAGAACCGCATCGCCGAGGAGATCGGCTCGTCCGACGATGCCAAGGTCTGGACGCTGAAGATCCGCGACGGCGTCGAATTCCACAACGGCAAGACCGTGACCGCCGAGGACGTCGCCGCCACGCTCGAGCGCCATTCGGACGAGAAGTCGAAGTCCGGCGCGCTCGGCTACATGAAGGGCATTGAGAGCATCAAGGCCAGCGGCAAGGAAGTGGTGCTGACGCTGAAGGAGGCCAATGCCGACCTTCCCTACCTGCTCAGCGACTATCACCTCATCGTCCAGCCGAACGGCGGCAAGGACAAGCCCGATGCCGGCATCGGCGCCGGCCCGTACAAGATCGTGACCAACGAGCCCGGCGTGCGCCATGTCGGCGAGCGCTTCGCCAATTACTGGCAGGGCGACAAGATGGGTCATGCCGACCAGATCGAAGTGGTCGTCATCAACGACGCGACGGCGCGCACCGCGGCCCTGCAGGGTGGCCAGGTCAACATGATCAACCGCGTCGAGCCGAAGATCGTCGACCTGATCAAGCGCGTGCCCGGCGTCACCATCCGCAACCATGCGGGCCCCGGCCACTACGTGTTCATCATGCATTGCAACACGGCGCCGTTCGACAACAACGACCTCAGGATGGCGCTGAAGCTGGCGATCGACCGCGAGGAGATGCTGAACAAGGTGCTGCGCGGCTACGGCTCGCTCGGCAACGACTTCCCGATCAACGCGTCCTACCCGCTGTTCACCGAGATCGAGCAGCGCAAGTACGATCCGGACAAGGCCAAGTTCCACTACAAGAAGTCCGGCCACGATGGTTCGGTCCTGCTCAGGACCTCCGATGTGGCTTTCCCCGGCGCCGTCGATGCAGCGCAGCTCTACCAGCAGAGCGCGGCCAAGGCCGGCATCAAGCTCGAGATCAAGCGCGAGCCGGGCGACGGCTACTGGAACGAGGTCTGGAACAAGCAGCCCTTCTGCGCCTCCTACTGGGGCGGACGCTCGACCCAGGACCAGATGTACTCGACCGCCTATCTGTCGACGGCCGACTGGAACGACACGCGCTTCAAGCGTCCGGACTTCGACAAGATGGTGCTGGCCGCGCGCGCCGAGCTCGACGAAGCCAAGCGCAAGGCGATGTACCATGACATGGCCGTCATGGTGCGCGACGAAGGCGGCCTGATCCTGCCGATGTTCAATCAGTTCATCGACGCCACGGGTGCTAAGGTCGGCGGCTGGGTCGACGATCCGCATCAGGAACTGATGAACGGTTACGCTTTGGCGAAATGCTGGCTCGAAGCTTGAGCCTGGCCTTGCGGAGATGTCCTCACCCATCGTGAAACTGGTGGCCCAGCGCGTTGCGCTGGGCATCCTCCTTTTGTTGGCCGTTTCGGTCCTGATCTTCGCCGGCACCCAGATCCTGCCCGGCGACGTCGCGCAAGCCATTCTCGGACAATCGGCGACGCCGGAGTCGCTCGCCAATCTGCGCGAGCAGCTCGGGCTGAACCAGCCTGCCTATCTCCGCTACTTCCACTGGCTGGGCGGCGTGCTCACCGGCGATCTCGGCACCGCCATGTCGAGCGGGCAGGACATCGCGACGTCGATCAAGGACCGGCTGTGGAACACGCTGTTCCTTGCCTTCTGGGCGGCGATCGTCGCCGTGCCGCTGGCGATCATCCTCGGCCTGATCGCGGTGCGCTATCGCAATGGTTGGGTCGACAAGCTGATCTCCGGCGTGGCGCTCGCCTCGACCTCGTTCCCGGAGTTCTTCATCGGCTATCTGCTCGTCTTTTACTTCGCCGTGCAGCACCAATGGTTCCCGGCCATTTCCACCGTCTATGAGGGCATGTCCTTCGGCGAGCGCATGCAGGCGATTGCGTTGCCGGCCGCGGCGCTGACGCTGGTGGTGCTGGCCCACATGATGCGCATGACGCGTGCGGCGATCCTCAACGTCATGCAGTCGGCCTATGTCGAGACGGCCGAGCTGAAGGGTCTGTCGGCTTTCGCCGTCATCCGCAAGCATGCCTTCCCGAACGCCATCGCGCCGATCATCAACGTCGTCATGCTTAACCTCGCCTACCTCGTCGTCGGCGTCGTGGTGGTCGAGGTGATCTTCGTCTATCCCGGCATGGGTCAGTACCTGGTCGACCATGTCACCAAGCGCGACGTGCCTGTCGTACAGGCGGTCGGCCTCATCTTCGCCGCCGTCTACATCAGCCTCAACATTATCGCGGACATTGCGGCGATTGTCGCCAATCCGCGGCTCAGACATCCGAAGTGAGGGGGCGGGCATGCAGACCCTGAGACGCATTCCCATCCCCTCGCTGATCGGCCTGGTGCTGACGGCGTTGTTCGTGCTGGCGGCGATCCTCGCGCCCTGGATCGCGCCGCATGGCAATGCCGAGATCGTCGGCGACGTCTGGGAACCGATGTCGTCGGCGCATTGGCTGGGCACCGACAATCTCGGCCGCGATCTTCTCTCGCGCATGATCTACGGCGCCCGCATCAGCCTCTTCATAGCCGTGCTGGCGACAGCGCTGTCCTTCTCGCTCGGCGCCATACTTGGCTTCTCGGCGGCGGTGTTCGGCGGCTGGTACGACACGCTGCTGTCGCGCCTCGTCGACCTGCTGATGTCGATCCCGACGCTGATCATGGGCCTTGTCGTGCTTTCGGTGCTGCCCACCAACCTGGTGACGCTGATCCTGGTGATGGGGGTTCTCGACTCCACCCGCGTCTATCGCCTGTCGCGCGCCGTCGCCGTCGACATCAACGTCATGGACTATGTCGAGGCCGCCAAATTACGCGGCGAAGGCAGCGGCTGGATCATCTTTCGCGAGATCCTGCCCAATGCGCTGTCGCCGCTGGTCTCGGAACTCGGCCTGCGTTTCATCTATGCGGTGCTGTTCCTGTCGACGCTCTCCTTCCTCGGTCTCGGCGTCCAGCCGCCGGATGCCGACTGGGGCGGCATGGTGAAGGAAAACAAGGACGGCATCGTCTTCGGCATCGCGGCGGCGCTGATCCCGGCAGCGGCGATCGCGGCGCTTGCCATCTCCGTCAACCTCGTCGCCGACTGGGTGCTCAACCGCACGGCAAGCCTGAAGGGAGGGCGCGGGTGATGGCCGACACCAAAGCGAAGTCCGGTCTGCTGCTCGACATCCGCAATCTGCGCATCGAAGCGACCGTCTATCCGCCCGGCGAGCAACCGAAGACCATCACCCTGGTGCACGACGTCTCGCTGACGCTGGAAAAGGGCAAGGTGCTCGGCCTGATCGGCGAGTCCGGCGCCGGCAAGTCGACCATCGGCCTGTCGTCGATGGGCTATGGCCGCGGCGGCGTGCGCATCACCGGCGGCGAGGTCATCCTCAACGGCCGCGACATCCTGAAGGGCGGCAAGGAAGGCTTCCGCAAGCTGCGCGGCCGCGAGGTCTGCTATGTCGCGCAGTCGGCGGCCGCCGCCTTCAATCCCGCCCACCGGCTGATGGACCAGGTGGTGGAAGCAGCGCTTCTGCACGGAACGGCAACGCGGGCCGAGGCCGAGAAACGCGCCGTCGCGCTGTTCAAGAAGCTCAGCCTGCCCAACCCGGAAACCATTGGCGAACGCTTTCCCCACCAGGTCTCCGGTGGCCAGCTGCAGCGCGTCATGACGGCGATGGCGCTGTGCTCCGAGCCGGACCTGATCGTCTTCGACGAGCCGACCACCGCCCTCGACGTGACGACGCAGATCGACGTGCTGGCGGCGATCAAGGACGCCATCCGCGACACCCATGTCGCGGCGCTCTACATCACCCATGACCTTGCCGTCGTCGCCCAGGTGTCGGACGAGATCATGGTGCTGCGCCACGGCCGGCTGGTCGAATGGGGCGGCACCCGCCAGATCATCAAGGAACCGCGCCAGGAATACACCAACGCGCTGGTGTCGGTGCACGAGATCGCGCACCAGGAGCAACAGCCCGGCACGACGCCGGTGCTGTCGGTGAAGAACGTGACCGCCGCCTATGGCCGCAGCCATATCAAGGTGTTGAAGAACGTTTCGGTCGACATTTTTCCCGGCCAGACGCTGGCCGTCGTCGGCGAATCCGGCTCGGGCAAGTCGACGCTGGCGCGCGCCATCACCGGTCTGTTGCCGCCCGAGCAGGGCGGCGTCGTCTTCGATGGCCGCACGCTCGGCAACAAGCTCGCCGATCGGCCGAAAGAGGACCTGCGCCAGCTGCAGATGATCTATCAGATGGCCGACGTGGCGATGAATCCGCGCCAGACCGTCGGCACCATCATCGGCCGGCCGCTCGAATTCTATTTCGGCATACGCGGCAGCGAGCGCGACCGGCGCGTCGCCGAGCTGCTCGACAAGATCGAGATGGGCAAGGGCTTCGTCGACCGCTACCCGGCGGAGCTCTCCGGCGGCCAGAAGCAGCGCGTCTGCATCGCCCGCTCGCTCGCCGCCAAGCCGAAGCTGATCATCTGCGACGAGGTGACGTCGGCGCTCGACCCGCTGGTGGCCCATGGTATCCTCGAGCTTCTGCTCGGACTGCAGAAGGAAGAGGGCGTCGCCTATCTGTTCATCACCCACGACCTCGCCACGGTGAAGTCGATCGCCGATTCGATCGCGGTGATGTATCGCGGCGAGGTGGTGCGCTACGGCGCCAAAAGCAAGGTGCTGTCGCCGCCCTTCGACGCCTACACCGATCTTTTGCTATCCTCCGTCCCCGAAATGGAGATCGGCTGGCTGGAGAAGGCGATCAAGGGCCGGCGCATGGCGAGCGCGGGCAACTAGGACGCTCCTCGCGCGTCTGGGACGCCCCAGACGCCGTCTCCCGCAAGACCGCATGGAGCCACCCGTGGCGCTCGCGACCAAGCTTCTGCTCATCATCCTTGACGGCGTGCCCTACCGGAACTGGCGCCGGCTGATGGGCAATCTCGAGGGCTGGGTTCAGTCGGGCGAGGCGCGGGTCTGGAAGATGCGCTCGGTGCTGCCGTCGACCTCGGCCTGCTGCTATGCCTCGATCCACACCGGGGTTGCGCCGCAGGTGCATGGCATCCTCTCCAACGAGAACCGGTTCAGGGTCCAGCAGCCGGACATCTTCTCCGAGGTCAGCAAGGCCAGCGGCAAGACGGGTGCCGTCACCCATTCCTATTGGTCGGAATTCTTCCGCTCCTGTCCGTTCGACCTCATCGAGGACATGGAATTCGACGAGCCGGGCGGGTCGATCACCCATGGCCGCTTCCACACCATGACCGGCTACAACGCCAGGAACCAGATGACGCCGAGCGATGTCGACCTGTTCGCGACGCTGACCATGCTGACCAGGCGCCACGGCATCGATTACGGCATCTTGCACACCTGCACGCTGGATTCGATGGGCCATCGCTTCGGCCATGACTGCCACGAGATGGACCATGCCGTCTATGCGATGGACGCGATGCTCGCCGCCTTCCTGCCGGTCTGGCGGCAAGCCGGCTACGAAGTGATCGTCACCGCCGACCATGGCCAGACCGACCGCGGCCATCATGGCGGCCACGACGACGAGATGCAGGATTTCGCCCTGTACTATTTCGGTCCGGGCAAGGGTCCCGAGCCAGACACGCTGCTGGACCAGTTGCAGCTGGCGCCGACGGTGCTGAAGCGCCTCGGCGTGCCAGTTCCGGCAACGATGAGGGCGAAGGCGTTTTTGGAGTGAAACGCGGCGTTGGCGCCCCCTCTCCCCGTCACTATACGGGGAGAGGGTAAGGGTGAGGGGCAGCGCCAACATCGACAATTGCCAACGCCGGCGCCGCCCCTCATCCGCCTGCCGGCACCTTCTCCCCGTATAGTGACGGGGAGAAGGCAGATACTCTGGCAACCTCCCCGCTCTTCGGTTAGCCTCCCGAAAATTCCTTGGCGGAAGGATGAACCTTTTTGGACCGATCGGCGACAGAGCTACGAGGAGCCAGGCGGCTCGACCGGCCATGACAGCGGCGATGGAGACCGATCGGGCGCTTGTCGACCGGGTCGCGAAGGGCGACCGGGCTGCCGTGCGGCTCCTGTTCATGCGTCACCACGCGCGGGTCTACCGTTTCGTGGTGCGCCAGACGGGATCGGAAATGATGGCCGACGATATCGCGAACGAGGTGTTCCTCGAGCTGTGGCGCCAGGCGCCCAGCTTCGAAGGACGCTCGGAAGTCTCGACATGGCTGCTCGGCATCGCCCGCTTCAAGGCGCTGTCCTCGCTGCGCAAGAAGAAGGAGGACTGGATCGACGACGATGACGCGGCCCAGGTCCCCGACAGCGCCGACACGCCGGAAGTCGTCACCATGAAGGAAGACAAGGGCGCCGCCCTGCGGCGCTTCATCGACGCCTTGCCGGAAGAACATCGCACGGTGATCGACCTTGCCTATTATCACGGACAGTCGGTGACCGAGATTGGCGAGGTGCTCGGCATTCCCGTCGCCACGGTCAAGACCAGAATGTTCTACGCCCGCAAGAAACTCGGTGAGGCCCTCAAGGCCGCCGGTTACGACAGGGGGTGGCCATGAGCGCCGCTGAAAAGATGTCGCGCCGCGACGAGATGGAAACGCTGCTGCCGTTCTACCTGAACGGCTCGCTGGAAGGCGCCGAGCTCGAAGCCGTCGAGGAATGGCTTGCGAGCGACCCGGCGGCGCTTGCCGCGCTCGGCGAGGCCGAGGCCGAATTCTCCGGCACCGCTGCCGCCAACGGGGCGATCCGCCCGCCGGCCGACGCGCTGAGCCGATTTGCCCGGACGCTCGACGCCGAGGCCGGTCCGGCGCGTGCGCCGGCCAGCCCGTCATGGCTCACGCAGGCCCTCAATCGCTTCTTGGCTGTGCCGGCCACTGTCGCCTGGGCGGCCGCAGCGGCGTTGCTGGCGCTGGTGGTGGTGCAATCCTTCGAGCAGCCCGGCGGCAAGGGCACTGATTTCGAGGTCGCCGGCACCGGGGACGAGCTGGCGAAGCTGCCGTTCGCTCTCGTCAAGTTCAAGCCGGAGGCGAAGATGTCCGACATCGCCGCCTTCCTCGATCAGAATGGGCTGAAGATATCAGGCGGGCCGACCGCCGCTGGCGTCTTCCATATTGCCTTGCCGGCCAAGACGAGCGCCGACTACGACAAGCTGCTTGGCCTTATTGCCGCCCAGCCCTTCGCGGATGCTGTGATTGAGGGAAGGAAACCGGTTGATGGCGGCTAGAGCAGTCATCGCATTCGCTGGATTTCTGCTGGCGGCGACGACAATCGCCGCCGCGCCCGTTTTTGCGCAGGGCAAGGACCAGCCGCCGGCGCAAACCGATTGTGCCGACCGGACAAACGCCGCCGGCGCCGACTGCGCCAAGGATGGCGGGACGTCCGGCACCGGGTCTGTCGGCGGCGGCGCCGTCTTTCTGCCGGCGCTGATCGTCGACCTGTTTCCCAATCCTCCCGGCGGTGCGGCGCCGCTGCCGACGCCCGACCCGCGCCGCGATCCGGCCAGTACTCTGCCGCCGCCGGCTCCGCCCGCGCCGCCCGTGCAGGCGCCGGCACTTGGCGGCCCGATCATTTCGCCGACCGACCTCATCGCCACCGAGCCGCAGCGCGCCATCGTCGGTGATTTCGTGCCCGACGAGGTGCTGGTGACGGTCGACGGCGATGCCGCTACCGTACAGCAGATCGCTGCTTCCTTCGGCCTCGAAGTGCGCTCCGAGCGCCAGTCGCGCCTGCTCGGCACCACGCTGGCGCGGTTCGGCATTCCCGACGGCCGTCCGGTCGGCGTCGTGCTGGCGCAGCTTGCCGCCGACGGCCGCACAAGACGGCGTGAGCCCAACCATGTCTATTCGCTGCAGCAGGCGGCCGGTATCGTCAACTATGCCTTCGATCGCATCGCGCTCGACGCCAAGGCGGCGAGCGGCGAGAATGTGCGCGTCGCCGTCATCGACACCGGAATCGACGACACCAACGCGGCGCTGTCGGGCGTCATCGCCGACCAGTTCGACGCCATGCCCAACGTGCCGGTCGAAAAGCGCGACCATGGCACCTCGATCGATGGCCTGATCGCCGGCGTCGGCGCGCTCAAAGGCATGGCGCCGGGGGCAAAGATCTACCATGCCCGTGCCTTCGAGGGTGGCAAGTCGACCATGGACGTCATCCTTTCGGCGCTCGACTGGGCGGCGGAGCAGGACGTGCGCATCATCAACATGAGCTTCGTCGGCCCGAAGAATGACCTGCTCGGCATTGCTTGCCGCAACGCTCGCTCGCTGGGCATCGTGCTGGTCGCCGCCGCCGGCAACAACGGGCCGAAAGCTCCCTATGGTTACCCGGCGGCCTTTGACGGTGTCATCGCCGTGACCGCCACCGATGCCAAGGACGGGTTGATGCCGCAGGCCAATCGCGGCGCCTATGTCTTCATCTCGGCCCCCGGCGTCGAGATGGTGGCGCCGAGCGGCGCCGGCTCCGACGTCGTCACCGGCACGTCCTTTGCCGCCGCGATCGTCAGCGGGGCCATCGCCAACCTGATCCATGTCGCGCCCGACCGTTCGGCCGACGAAATCGAGAAGGCGCTGGCCGATACCGCAAGGGATCTCGGCCCGAAGGGCAGGGACAATGACTTCGGCTACGGCCTGCTGGACACCAAGGCGGCGGAAGCTGTGAAGAAGGAATGAGCTTCAGTCGAGATGGATCGGGTGCCCAATCAACAAACTTGTCGCCAATGGCCTGGATTGGTGGCAGTGGAAGTCATTAACGGTCATTCGACAGCAGTTACAGAATGACCGAGATGGGACTGGAAGCAAACTGACCGTTTCTGGGGTCCGCGATAGCTCGATAGCCGCGAATGGCTGGCCTCGGTCCATGACAGTCTCGGCGGGCCCGAGAGGGCACTATGATCAGATTTCAGTTCCCTCGCGCCGCTGCACTGCGGGGTCGTATTGTGAGAGTCCCACGATGCTTCAGCTTCGGCCACCACGGGCCAATCGCGACAATTGCCCTATCGGAATGGGCAAATCGTGATGCGCACATTCTATCGATTGGTTGCCGTTATGATCGTGGTGTCCGGCTTGACCGGTTGCATCAGTGTTTCCTACTACGCGCAATCCGTGCAGGGTCATCTGCAGATCATGACGGCGCGCAGGGATGTCGGAAAACTGATCGAGGACCCTTCGACGCCGAAGGCATTGCGCGCCCGAATGGTATCGGCGAGCGCCATACGACAGTTTGCAACTGATGAACTGGCGCTGCCCGATAACAGCAGCTACCGCAGCTATGTCGACATCGGTCGGGACTCGGTGACCTATGCCGTCTTTGCCGCGCCGGAATTCTCGCTGACGCCACGAACATGGTGTTTTCCCGTTTTCGGCTGCGTCCCCTATCGAGGATATTTCTCCAAGAAGTCTGCGACTGAAACCGCCGTCGAACTTCAAGGACAGGGCATGGACGTCTTTGTGACCGGCATCACTGCCTATTCCACGCTTGGCTGGTCAAGTGACCCGCTGTTAAGCACGATGCTCAGCCAGGATGAGACATATCTTGCTGCGCTGGTTTTCCATGAACTGGCCCACCAGCGCGTCTACGTGCACGGCGATTCCGCATTCAGCGAGGCGTTCGCTGTCGCCGTCGAAACAACCGGGGTAAAAAAATGGCTGCGCGCCGCTGGCGCTACTGCGCAATTGCGCCGTTACGAAGCCGCTGAGAGGCGCAAAGCTGAATTTCTTACGCTTGTCTCCCAAACCCGGGACGAGCTAGGACAAATCTATGGCAACTCCGGCACCTCGGAGCAGAAGCGGGCCGCAAAGATGGCCGCGATTGAACGGCTGCGGACGCGCTACCGACACATGCGCGACAGGCGCTGGGGTCGATACCGGGGATACGATGCCTGGTTCGCCTCCCCAATCAACAACGCAAAGCTCGCCGCGACTTCCGTTTACAGTGATCGGGTGACCGCATTTCTCCGCCTGTTCGACTTGTGTTCGGGCAACTATGCACGGTTCTATGCGTCGGTTCGACGGATTGGCGTACTGGACGAACCTCATCGCGCCGAAACACTTGCGGCGGCAGATAGCTGCTATTGAGCCCGTCAATGTAAAGGCCGAAGCGTCTCCTTACGAAGTTCCTCGAGCGGCACGTGGCGAAGCTTGTCGGCGCCCCTCAGGAGTTTGACCCGACCGACCAGTCCAGGCCTTCTTTCGCCAAATGCCTTCGGCGCAGGAGCGCCGGCCCTATTGTCGCATCGTCGGAACGAATGCGATCAGCGGCTGTTTAGCCATCGAAGGGACCGCAACCAAGGATGTGGAATGTTTGACTTTCAGAACTTGGAACTTGCAATCGCGAGGCAACGCGTGAACCGGGCGGAACTCGCCCTTGAGCGTGCTGAGGAGATGCTCAACGAAGAGTGCGGCGTCGGTATCAACTTGGCGCTTTGCTGCCGGATCACGTCGGCGCGACGGCGTGTCCTTGATGCAAGAGCGCGCCTGATGAAGATCGATCGGACCAACCACCCACTGAGGGCGGCAGCCCGATGATAGCGACCTTTGACATCGAGACTGCCAAGCATAGCGCCACAAATCGTGCTGCTAGGCTCGCGCTGCTGACGCATCAGGTCGTGCATCATATCGAACTGACGGACGCCGCGGGAGAGAAGGTCGAGCAGGCGCTGGCGAGGCTTGCTGAGGCGAACGCTCGCGCGGACGGGCGCGCGCAGCCGTAAGGCGACATCATCCGGCTGGAAGTTCGCGCAGCGATGCGGCGAGTTGCGGCCGCTGTTTCGGTTCTTGCCGTTTGATATCAATATGATTGTGGCCGAGGTGGTTGGCGCCGGTCATGCCCGCTGCTGCGCCCCAACGAAGTTCGGCTCGTTGACCGATATCAGGCGCATAGCGGCAGTTCGGACTCCGTCGCTGCGAGCGATTGAGTTTTGATCCTAACCCGGCGCGCCCGCCACCGACCCCCGCACCACCAGATCGACCGGCCAGACCTCGCCGCGGGCGCCCTCCTCGAGTCCTGATATGCGCGCCGCCAGGCGCTCTGCGACGCGGGCGCCGGCGAGCCGGATCGACGAGCGCGTCGTCGACAGCGGCACGGGGAAATTCTCCGGCTTCAGCCACGGAAAGACATCGTCATGCGCGATCAAGGACAGGTCGCCCGGAATGGTCAGGCCGAGATCGCGCACCGCGCGCACCACGCCGAGCGACATGATCAGGCTGGAGCAGGCGATCGCCGTCGGCGGCTCGCTCTGTTCGAGCAGGCGCCTGGCGGCGCGGTAGCCGTTCTCCTCGGTCATGGTGAGCGAACAGATATGGCGCTCGCCAAGCACGAGGCCAGTCGTGGTGAGTGCCCGGCGCATGCCGCGCTCGCGATGGATGGCGAAGGTCTCACGGTCGTCGCCGTTGATCAGCGCCAGCCGCCTGTGGCCGAGCTGGACCAGCAGCCGCGCCGCCTCGTGGAAGGCGCCCTCGTTGTCGATGTCGAGGAAGGCATAGTCGAAGTCGAAGCCCTCGCTGCGGCCATGGACGATGAAGGGGATGCCGAGCGTGTTGAGCAGCGCCACCCGCCGATCGGCCGGCCGCGGCGAGGAGATGTAGACCGCGTCGACCTGCCGGTTGGCGACGATGCGCCGGTAGGTGGTCTCCTGGTCGTCGGCGTCCGCCGGCGACAGCACCAGGTCGAGCTCGTGCGAGCGGGCATAGTCGCCGAGGCCGGACAGGAACTCGACGAAGTGCGGATCGATGTCGACGGCGGCGCCGGTCGGCAGCACATAGCCGATCATCCCGGTCTTGCCGGTCGCCAGTCGGCGCGCGCTCGGATTGGGGCGGTAGCCATGTCGCTTGGCCGCGTCCATCACCCGCCGCCGCGTTTCCTCGTTGACCTCGGGATAGCCGTTCAGTGCCCGGCTCACCGTGGTCTGCGACAGCGCCAGCATGTGAGCGAGCTGTTTAAGATTCACCGGAGGCCTCCAAGCCTCAAAGCGCTTTTAATTTGAGTCAAAACGACAACCAACGCTGGTGACGTCGAACGCGCCGACCATAAGCATCGTTCAGATGGGTTTGAAGCAAAATTTACTGCTGCAGCGCCAAAAAAACGTGCTGCAGTGCACTTTCTGCGCACCTATTTGCAGAAATTAAATCGATTAGCTTTCTGCCCCCTCTTGACTTCCGGTTGATTCAATGGCGAGATCAAAACGACCAAAGCGCTTTGGAAGACTCTTCGAAAGGTTGCGGTTCCTTTCTGACTGAGTCACAGTCCTGCGGCGTCGGCGGACGGAATGGAGGTTCCGTTCGATTGGCGGAATGGAAATTCCGTCCGATTGTTTGTGACCACTGGGAGGAATATCGATGAAGAAAATGCTTCTGCTGGGCGCCGCGTTCGCGACGCTGGCCTTGAGCCTGCCGGCGCAAGCCGAACTGAAGTTCAAGCCGGGCGAGGACCCGCGCTTCAACTGGCAGAACTACGAGGACCTCAAGAAGGTCGACCTCAAGGGCGAGACGCTGACCATCTTCGGGCCATGGCGCGGCGAGGACGAAGGCCTTGTGCGCACCGTTCTCGAATATTTCCAGGAAGCCACCGGCGTCGAGATCAAGTACTCCTCGTCGGAGAATTACGAACAGCAGATCGTCATCGACACCCAGGCCGGCAGCCCGCCCAACATCGCCGTGCTGCCGCAGCCGGGCCTGATCCAGGACCTGGCTTCCAAGGGCCTTTTGACGCCGCTTGGCGACGACACCGCCAAATGGGTCAAGGACAATTACGGCGCCGGCCAGTCCTGGGTCGATCTCGGCACCTTCAAGGACAAGGACGGCAAGCCGGGCTTCTTCGCCTTCCCCTACAAGGCCGATGTGAAGTCGCTGGTCTGGTATTCGCCGGACAATTTCGAGGAAGCCGGCTACAAGGTCCCGAAGACGCAGGAAGAACTCGCCGAGCTTGAGAAGAAGATCATCGCCGACGGCGGCAAGCCGTGGTGCATCGGTCTCGGCTCCGGCGGCGCCACCGGCTGGCCGGCGACCGACTGGGTCGAGGACATCATGCTGCGCACGCAGACCCCCGATGTCTACGACAAGTGGGTAAAGAACGAGATCCCGTTCAACGATCCGGCGGTGGTCAACGCCATTGACATCTTCGGCAAGATCGCGACCGACGACAAGATGGTCGACGGCGGCGCCAAGGCGGTAGCGGCGACCGACTTCCGCGACAGCCCGAAGGGCCTCTTCGCGGTGCCGCCGAAGTGCTACCTGCACCATCAGGCCTCGTTCATCCCGACCTTCTTCCCCGAGGGCACGAAGCTCGGCCAGGATGCCGACTTCTTCTACTTCCCGCCCTATGCCTCGAAGCCCGAGCTCGGCACCCCGGTGCTCGGCGCCGGCACGCTGGCCATGATCACCAAGGATTCGAAGGCGGCTCGCGCCTTCATCGAATTCCTGAAGATGCCGCTGGCGCACGAGATCTGGATGGCCCAGGGCGGTTTCGTGACGCCGTTCAAGGGGGTCAACAAGGACGCCTATGCCAGCGACGCGCTGAAGAAGCAGGGCGAGATCCTCGCCAACGCCTCGACCTTCCGCTTCGACGGTTCCGATCTGATGCCGGGCAAGATCGGCGCCGGCTCCTTCTGGACCGGCATGATCGACCTCGTCGGCGGCAAGTCCGCCCAGGATGTCGCCACCGACATCCAGAAGAGCTGGGACGCGATCAAGTAGCCGGTCGTTCGCCTAGCCGGAAGCTCTTGCTTCCTCCTCCCAAGCGGATCCGGGCCTTTCGCGCCCGGATCCAGCTGGCCCATCACAGTATCTCATCCCGGTCGGATCGGGGTGAACCAGGTACCAGTCGTGAAAGCCCTGTCGTGAAAGCGTAGACATTCCGGCATGCGGCGCGCCGGGGAGGGCGGATATTCCGCTTTCATGTCCCGTTCGCGCCCCAACAACGAGAACAGCGCACGATCGCCACGATCATTTCAGTCCTGGCGGATCTTGCGCAGGGGAGAGGGACCCATGGCGGCTCAGATTTTCTCGGCCATATTCGTCATCATCGTCGGAGTCGGCGGCTGCGTCGCCTATTTCTGGGGCGCCAACAAGGCGCTCGACACCATCTTTCCCTCGCGCGGCGTCAGCGGCACTGCCGCCGTCGACAACCTGCGCCGGCAGGGGTTGATCCGTCCCTGGCTGTTCGTCGGTCCAGCGATGATCATCCTGACCATCTATCTGATCTACCCCGTCGTCGAGACGCTCAGACTGTCGTTCCTCGATCGCGGCGGCGCGAGCTTCGTCGGCCTCGCCAACTACGAATGGGCGTTCGGCGACCGCGAGTTCCGCAACTCGATCCTCAACAACATCGTCTGGCTGGCCGTAGTGCCGGCGGCCTGCACTTTCCTCGGTCTGATCATCGCCGTGCTGACCGACAAAATCTGGTGGGGCACCATCGCCAAGAGCCTGATCTTCCTGCCGCTGGCGATTTCCTTCGTCGGCGCCAGCGTGATCTGGAAATTCATTTATGAGTATCGCGGCGAAGGCCAGGTCCAGATCGGCCTGCTCAACGCCATCATCCAGTTTTTCGGCGGGCAGCCGCAGGTCTGGATATCGCTGCCGTTCTGGAACAATTTCTTCCTGATGGTCATCCTGATCTGGATCCAGACCGGCTTTGCCATGGTGATCCTGTCGTCGGCGCTGCGCGGCATTCCCGAGGAGACGATCGAGGCCGCGGTGATCGACGGCGCCAACCCGTTCCAGATCTTCTGGAAGATCATGGTGCCGCAGATATGGGGCACCATCGCCGTGGTCTGGACCACTATCACCATCCTGGTGCTGAAGGTCTTCGACATCGTGCTGACCATGACCAACGGTCAATGGAACAGCCAGGTGCTGGCCAATCTGATGTTCGACTGGATGTTCCGCGGTGGCGGCGATTTCGGCCGCGGCGCAACGATAGCCATCATAATCATGATCGCGGTCATCCCGATCATGGTCTGGAACATCCGCCAGGCCAACAAAGAGACGGGAGGACACTGAAATGGCCGCATCGACCGGAAAGTCCTTTGCCAGCCGTTTCGGCGTCCACATCGCGGTGCTGATCTTCGTCGCCATCTGGACCGTGCCGACGCTAGGCATCCTCGTCTCCTCGCTGCGCGACAAGGACCAGATCATCGCTTCCGGCTGGTGGAACTCGTTCGCCAGCTCCAGCCAGACCGAAGCCGGGCGGCTGCCCGCCGCCTCGGCGCAGGTCGAGAAGGACGGCAAGTTCGTCATCGAGGGCAACATCTTCGGCGACGGCGCCAAGCGCGATATCAGCGCCTTCGGCGTCAAGTCGGCCGCGCCGACGCAATATCCGGCCGGCTCGACCGCCGATCTCGGCGACGGCGTGACCCTGCAGGTCAATGCCGACGGCAGCTTCGTGCTTGCCTCGCCCAAGGCCCTCGAGGGCGACCGCGGCCAGCGCGTCTATTTCGCGTCGTCGGCGCCGCCGAAGTTCACCACGGACAACTACAAGACGGTGCTGTTCTCGGAAGGCATCGGCCGCTCCTTCATGAACTCGCTGACGGTGACCATTCCGGCCACCGTCATCCCGATCCTGATCGCGGCCTTCGCGGCCTACGCGCTGGCCTGGATGCGCTTTCCCGGCCGAGCGCTTTTGATCGCGGTCATCATCGGCCTGCTCGTCGTGCCGCTGCAGATGTCGTTGATACCGCTGCTCAAGCTCTACAACGGCGTCGGCTCGTTCTTCGGCGTGCCGTCCAAGACCTATCTTGGCATCTGGCTGGCGCATACCGGCTTCGGCCTGCCCTTCGCCATCTATCTGCTCAGGAGCTACATTGCCGGGCTGCCGCGCGAGATCATGGAATCGGCGCGCATCGACGGCGCCAGCGATTTCGAGATCTTCGTCAAGATCGTGCTGCCGCTGTCGTTCCCCGTGCTCGCCTCCTTCGCCATCTTCCAGTTCCTGTGGGTGTGGAACGATCTCTTGGTGGCGATGGTTTTCCTCGGTACAGAGGCCGACCAGATCGTGCTGACCGCCAAGCTGAACGCGCTGCTCGGCTCGCGCGGCGGTGACTGGGAGATCCTCACGACATCGGCATTCGTGACCATCATCGTGCCGCTGATCGTGTTCTTCTCGCTGCAGCGCTATTTCGTACGCGGGCTGCTTGCCGGCTCGGTGAAAGGAGGTTGAGACAATGCAATCGGCTTTGAAGGCGACGTCGAGGCCCGACCCCGCCGTCGATCGCGACTGGTGGCGGGGCGCGGTGATCTACCAGATCTATCCGCGCAGCTACCAGGACTCAAATGGCGACGGCATCGGTGACCTGAAGGGCATTGTCCGGCGCTTGCCCTACATCGCCTCGCTCGGCGTCGATGCCATCTGGATATCGCCCTTCTTCAAGTCGCCGATGAAGGACTTCGGTTACGACGTATCGGACTATTGCGACGTCGACCCGATGTTCGGCACGCTCGCCGATTTCGATACGCTGGTGGCGGAGGCGCATCGGCTTGGCCTCAAGGTGATGATCGACGAGGTGCTGTCACATACCGCCGACATCCATCCCTGGTTCAAGGAAAGCCGTTCGAGCCGCAGCAATCCGAAGGCCGACTGGTATGTGTGGGCCGACGCCAGGCCGGACGGCACGCCGCCCAATAACTGGCTGTCGATCTTCGGCGGCTCGGCCTGGCAATGGGACACCAGCCGCCAGCAATACTACCTGCACAATTTCCTCGCCGAGCAGCCCGACCTCAACTTCCACAACGCGGAGGTCCAGGACGCGCTGCTCGACGTCACCCGTTTCTGGCTGGAGCGCGGTGTCGACGGCTTCCGCCTCGACACCATCAATTTCTATTTCCACAGCCAGGGGCTGGAGAACAATCCGCCGCTGCCGCCCGAGGAGCGCAACGACCAGACGGCTCCGGCCGTCAACCCCTACAACTACCAGGACCATATCTACGACAAGAGCCGGCCGGAGAACCTCGGCTTCCTCGAACGCTTCCGCGCCCTGCTCGACGAATATCCGGCGCAGGCAGCGGTCGGCGAAGTCGGCGATTCGCAGCGCGGCCTGGAAGTGGTGGCCGCCTACACCGCCGGCGGCAAGCGCGTCCACATGTGCTATTCCTTCGACTTCCTCGCACCCGAGAAGATCAGCGCCGCCAAGGTGCGCGCGGTGCTGGAGGCCTTCGGCAAGGTCGCCAGCGACGGCTGGTCGTGCTGGGCTTTCTCAAATCACGACGTGATGCGGCCGGCCTCGCGCTGGGCCGCCAGCGAGGCCGATCCGACCGCCTATCTCAAGGTTATCTCGGCGCTGCTGATGTCGCTGCGCGGCTCGGTCTGCCTCTATCAGGGCGAGGAACTCGGCCTCGGCGAGGCGGAACTCATGTTCGAGGACCTGCAGGATCCCTACGGCATCCGCTTCTGGCCCGAATTCAAGGGCCGCGATGGCTGCCGCACGCCGATGGTGTGGGATGCCGCCGCCAAGAATGGCGGCTTCTCGGCGGCCAAGCCCTGGCTGCCGGTGCCCGGCAAGCATCTTTCGCAGGCTGTGAGCGTGCAGCAGGGCGACCCAAGCTCGCTGCTCGAGCACTACCGGCGCTTCCTCGCCTTCCGCCGCCAGCATCCGGCGCTGGCCAAGGGCGATATCGACTTCATCGAAAGCGCGGGCGACACCGTCGCCTTCACCCGCCGCGAGGGCAATGAGCGCGTCGTCTGCGTCTTCAACCTGGGCAGCAAGCCGGCCGAGGTCGATCTCGGCGGCGGCTCGCTTCAGCCCTTGCCGGGGCACGGTTTTTCGAGCCAAGCTGGCGCCGGCTCCATCCGCCTTGGCGGCTACGGCGCCTGGTTCGGCCGCATCGACTGAGTTTTTGAAACGGACGTCATTGGGAGGAAATCATGGCCGATGTCACGCTGAGGCAAGTGAAGAAATCATACGGCAATCTCAACATCCTGCATGGCATCGACCTCGACATTAAGTCGGGCGAGTTCATCGTCTTCGTCGGCCCGTCCGGTTGCGGCAAGTCGACCTTGCTGAGGTCCATCGCCGGGCTGGAGGAGATCACCTCGGGCGAGCTCAAGATCGCTGGCGAGGTCGTCAACGACGTGCCGCCGTCGAAACGCGGCATCGCCATGGTGTTCCAGTCCTACGCGCTCTATCCGCACATGACCGTCTACGACAACATGGCCTTCTCGATGAAGATCGGCAAGGAAAGCAAGGCCGAGATCGACAAGCGGGTGCGGCAGGCGGCCGAGATCCTGCAGTTGACCAAATATCTCGACCGGCTGCCCAAGGCGATGTCGGGTGGCCAGCGCCAGCGCGTTGCCATTGGCCGCGCCATCGTGCGCAATCCGAAAGTGTTCCTGTTCGACGAGCCGCTGTCCAATCTCGACGCGGCACTTCGCGTCGCCACCCGCATCGAGATCGCCAAGCTGAAGGAATCAATGCCGAACACCACGATGATCTACGTCACCCACGATCAGGTCGAGGCGATGACGCTGGCCGATCGGATCGTGGTGCTGAAGGAAGGCCGCATCGAGCAGGTCGGCACGCCGATGGAGCTCTATAAGCGGCCCGGCAATCTGTTCGTCGCCCAGTTCATCGGCTCGCCGGCCATGAACATTCTGCCGGCGAAGATCGAAAAGGCCGGCGATCCGACCATCATCAGCCATGTCGGCGGCCGCAAGGCGACGGTTCCGATCGCGACCCCTGCCTCGGCGAATGGCGCGGCGGTAAGTTTCGGCGTGCGGCCGGAAGACCTGGCGATCGCTACCGGCACGGAGTATCTGTTCGAGGGAACGGTGGACTATGTCGAGCAGCTTGGCGAGGTCCAACTCGTCTATGTCGACATCGGCCGCGCCGACCTGCCGCTGGTGACGAAACTGCCGGGCAATGTCGAGGTCAAGCGAGGTGCTGTGCTGCGGCTCAACGCCGATGCCGGCGACCTGCACATCTTCGATGCGGACGGCCACTCCTTCACGCTGCACATGGCGGCAGCGAAGGCGGCCTGAACTTCACGTTGGACAAAACAAGAGCGGCGGGCACTGCCCGCCGCTCTGGTATTCAGCCAGCCGGTGGAACCGGAATGGGCGGCTCTGTCCGGCTGTTAGCGGCCGAACAGGTTGCGATCGCTGCCCTGAGGGGCGGACTTCTCAACGTCGCCCGACG
>NZ_RZOJ01000370.1:0-5985 GCF_003998845.1 Mesorhizobium sp. M4A.F.Ca.ET.022.05.2.1
AGACAGCTCGTAGACTGCCTTCTGCGAGTGATGCTCGGCCACGATGACGACCGGGCGATAGCCGTCACTGCCATAGCGCTGGTTGAGGTCGTCGGCATAGCGCATGCATTCGTCGTATAATTGCCTGTAGGCTGGCAATGTGCCCCTGCTGGGTGCGGCGATCTGCAGGAAGACGACTTTGCCGATCAGATCGGGATGCCTGGTGAACAATTCCTCCAGTGCGTGGAAGCGGTCGAGAATGCCCTTGGTGTAGTCCAGGCGCTCGACGCCGACGCAGAGCTTAACATCCGCCGACAGTCCAAATCGGTCGCGGACGCGCGTGCGGCATTCGGCGACATCGGGCAGCTTCGCCAGAAGCTGCAGCGGCCATTCGATCGAGATCGGATAGGCGTGGACCAGCGTCGTCTGGCCGCCATAGGAGATGGCGGCGTCTGCCCGCTCGATCCGGCTCTCAAGGAAGCGATCGACGCTTTCGGTGAAATTGTTGGCGTGGAACTGGGTATGGAAGCCGATGATCGAGCTGCCGAGCAGCCCGTCCAGGATACGCTCCCTCCAGGGGCAAATGCTGTAAACTTCCGAGTTCGGCCACGGGATGTGCCAGAAGGTGATGACGATCGCCTCGGGCAGGCGTTCGCGGATCATGCGCGGCAAAAGCGCGAAGTGATAGTCCTGCACTAGCACGATCGGCCGCTCGTTGCGCGCTTCGGCGACCACCGTGTCGGCGAATTTACGGTTGACGGCTTCGTAGGCCTCCCAGTCCGATTCGCGGAAGATCGGCCTCGTGAAGGCGATATGGCAGAGGGGCCACAGGCCCTCGTTGGCGAAACCCAGGTAGTAGCCCTGATATTCTTCCTCGCTCAACCACACCCTGCGCAGCGTGTAAGACGGATTGTCGGGTGGCACCTGCAACCGGTCGTCACTGTCGACCACCTGGCGATCCGCCGTGCCGCCGCCATACGCGATCCAGGTGCCGGCGCAAGCGCGCGTGATCGGCTCCATCGCCGAAACCAATCCGCTCGCCGGCACGACCAGTTCGACCTCTCCGTTCTTTTCGTTGTGGATGTAAGGCTCGCGGTTGGAAACCACGATCACCTGCGCTTCCGGCAGGTCCTCGTGAAGGATCTTTCTCAGGGTTTCGGGCGACCAAGTCACCAGCGCGGCATCGACCGACTGGCCATTCTTCTCGAATTCCCTGAGCACCTTGCGTGCCGCCTCGGAAGCCACATCCTCGCCGGCGACAGGCACCGACGCTGGCGCGGAATTGCGATGGCGCCGCGATATGGAGAAGAACACCGCGAGAGCGGAGAGTAGAAGACTTACCAGGAGCAGGCTCCACAGTAAGTCGATGCCTTGATCAGTCATTGAAACGCCAACTTGCCACCGGCCCGCCGCGGGACTCATTCTTCTTGTTTTCGACACCTTGCCGGGCGACGGAACAGACCGCCGCACGTCCGGTGTGATTGTGCAACGCACAAACGAAGCATCGGTTCCGACATTTTCCGGCCCGTGGGGCGATCCCTTGAAGATCGCGCGGTCGAAAGGCAGGAAGCCGCCATTTGCAGGTCGGCTGAAATCAGCACATCTCAGGTGCGCACGATGAGCGGCACCAGACCCTCATGCCGGTCGGCAAGGAAGGCGACGACACGATCGCCCACGCGCTGGAAGGTCAGGTCTACCGCCCTGTCGCCGACGGTCAGGTGTCGAAGCGTGAGTGTGTCGATGCCGATCGGCAGCCTTGGCCGCGTGACGCGGATCTCGCCTTCCCAGCCATCGATCTCCAGGCCGAGACAGGCCTGCATCAGCATGAAGGCGGAGCCGGCCGACCAGGCCTGCGGCAGGCAGGCGACCGGATAGGCGATGGGCGCCTCGCCCGGCGCGCGGGTGAAGCCGCAGAATAGCTCCGGCAGCCGCATGTTGAAATGCACGGCCGATTCGAACGTGCCACTCATCAACCGCACCACGCTCTCGCGCTCGCCATAGCGCGCCAGGCCGACGCCGCAGATGGCGGTGTCGTGCGGCCAGATCGAGCCGTTGTGGTAGGACATCGGGTTGAAGAACACCGCGTCGTCGGAGAGCGTTCTCAGGCCCCAGCCCGAATGGAAGGATGCCGAAAGCAATTGGTCGGCGACCAGTTTCGCCCGCTCCGGCTCAGGCAATCCGACAAACAGAAGGTGGCCCGCATTCGACGTCCGCACCTTGCAGGGCTCGCCGGCGCCGTCGAGCGCCAGCGCATAGAAGCCGAGATCGTCCGCCCAGAAATGACTCTCCACCGCCGCGCGCATGGCTTCGGCGCGCTCCTCCCAATGCTCGGCCTCCGCATATCCGCCCCGGCGGCGGGCGAGTGCCGCCAGGCCCCGGAACGCGGCAAAGACGTAGCCCTGCACTTCCACCAGCGCGATCGGGCCCTTGGGGATGCGGCCATCTGCGTGAAAGACCGAGTCGAAACTGTCCTTCCAGCCCTGATTGGCGAGGCCGGATTCGGCGGCGCGCTGGTAGGTGACGAAACCGGTCTCCCGGCTCGCCTCTTCCGTCCACTCCGCCGCGGCCTTGATCGACGGCCACAGCCTGTCGATGAATTCCATGTCGCCCGTGCGATCTGCATAGGCGCAGGCGAGATGGATGTAGAGCGGCGTGGTATCGACGCCACCATAGTAGCGGCCGAAGGGAAGCTCGCGCAGCGCCGCCATCTCGCCCTTGCGGGTCTCGTGCATGATCTTGCCGGGCTGTGAATCGCTGAACGGCGACGTCTCGGTTGCCTGGTGCTGGGCGAGGAAGGCAAGCACGCCGCGCGCCAGACCAGGGTTGAGCCAGAGCATCTGCAGCGCCGAGATCACGCCGTCGCGGCCGAATGCCGTCGAAAACCAGGGAATGCCGGCATAAGGATAGGGCCCAGTCGCGAGTTCGGTGGTGAGCAGCGCCACATCCGCGCGGGCGCGCTCGACCCAGTCGTTGAAGACGCGGCCGGAACTGTGCAACGTGGCGCCGTGGCGGCGCTTTGCCCGCATGCCGAAACGGGCCCGCGCCGCTGCGGCGCGGAAGCGATCGCGATCCGGGCTGTCGACAGCCTCCGAACCGACCTCGACATAGAGCACCTTGCTGGAACGCTTGGTCACCGCGACGAGGAAATCGGCGCGGCTGTCTGTCAGTCGATCGGGCGCCTGCGAGAACGATATCGCCGACAGGCGCGCCAACCCGTCCAGCCCGTCATAGCGAAGCAGCACCGACGTCGCGTCGATCTTGGCTGCATGCGCGGTGCCGCGCTTTGCCCTTGTCGAGCCCCGCACCTCGAACATGTCGCGGAAATCGGCGGCAAAGTGCAGAGAAACGCGGATCGCCGAGGTCTCCTGGCTATAGTTGGAAAGCGTGATGCGCTCGAACAGCCGGTCCTGCCAGATTAGCCTGACGCGCTCGACATGAATCGCGCCCTGCGGAATGTCGCGGCCGCCGACGCTTTGAACCGGCAGGTTGGTGAGATTGCTAGTGAACAGCACATTGTCCTGGCTGAGCGAGGCGCCGAGCAGCGATGTTTGCCTGCCACCGACGGTCAGCCGAAACTCCGAAAGCACGCGCGTGTCGTCGCGGAAGAAGCCGTCGCCGGCGCCCCGGATATCGCCATAAGCGTCGGCCACCGCGAAGCAGTCGCCCTGTTTCAGCGCGAACAGCCGGTGCGGCTCGCGCGGCGCGGTCTCGTCCAGAGCGGCAAGGGCTACGGCGGGATCAAGCTTGCGCTCGTCGAGCTCTGTCATTTTTTTTTCCCGTTTGCTCCGCCCCCCGGATCAGGCGGCGCCTCTCACGAGGCCTTCGCGTCGGTCGCACCACCGATGAGGCGCCCATAGGCGGCCACATAGTCGCGGGCCATTCTGTTGGCGGAAAACCGCTTTTCGAAGGCAGCCCTCACCTTTCGACGGTCGAGTTGAAGCAATGCCGGCACGGACTTGACCGCATCGTCCATCGAATTGACGACAAATCCGGTCACGCCCTGATCGATGATCTCAGGCAAGGCGCCACAATTCCAGGCAATCGATGGCGTGCCGCAGGCCATCGCCTCGATCGGAGCAAGGCCGAACGGCTCGGGCCAATCGATCGGGAACAGCAGGCCGGCCGCCTTGCCGAGAAACTCGGCCTTCTCGTCCTCGGCGATCTCGCCGACATAGTCGACGCGGTCACCGTCGATCAGCGGCTCAACAACGTCATGAAAATAGGCACGATCAACGTCACCGATCTTGGCCGCCAGCTTCAGCTTCAACCCAGAGCGGCGCGCGATCTCGATGGCGCGGTCCGGCCGCTTGTCGCGCGAAAGCCGGCCGAGAAAGGCAAGATACGGTTCCTCTTCCGTGGTCTCGAAAGCGGGCCGATAGATGTCGATCGGCAGGCCATGGTGGATCGTCGCCAGCCAATTGGCCTCGGCCAGCCCCGCTCTCTGGCTGCGTGAGATGGAGACCATCGGAAAGCGTGGGAAGCGCCGGTAGGCGGGCGCCAGGTCGACATAGTCGAGCCTGCCATGCGGCGTCGTCACCGTCCGTCCGGCCATATCCGCGAAGAAGGAAAAATGCAGGAAATGGCTGAGGTGGAAGTGGATGAGGTCGAATTCGTGCGCCCGCTCGCGGACCTCGGCCAGCATCGCCAGATGCGCGGCTATCTCTGATTTTTTCGGGCGCGGATCGAGGCGAAGCGCGCATTCACGCCCGGCAACGAGCCTCGCGGAAGTCCGGCTGTCGCCGCTGGCAAACAGCGTAACCTCATGGCCGAGAGCGACCAGCGCTTCCGTTAGGTAGGAGACGATCCGTTCGGTGCCGCCATAGAGTTTCGGCGGCACGGACTCGTAGAGCGGCGCGACATGGGCAATTCGCATGATGTCTCCAGCTGATTGGCACAGGGCCAAAATGCATCAGCCGGCATATCGTTCCGGGCCCCGCTTCTCAGCCGGACAGCGCCGCGCCGACCCAGTCGAGCCGCGCGGCGGGGACGAGGCCGTAATTGTAGAAGTTGATACCGTCGACGCCCGGCGCCCTCGCCGGCTTCACCTTGGCGGCGAGCACTTCCGCGCCGGCCATTTCCGGATAGAAGAGACGGTAGCCGGTGCCGAGGAATTTATCCGGGCCGAGCGCCGCGCGGCCGGTCTCGAGCAGGCTCGCGACATCGTCCGCCTGCATGTCGTAGGCGCACAGGATCGCCCCATCGCAGACCTTGCCGAGCGCCGCGAGATCGCAGCCGCCGAGCCAGCCGTCCTTGAGGTCGATGATCAGCACCCGCGTCGCCGGATGCGCCACCTCGCGCAACTCGGCGACCAGGCTGGTCACCGGCTCGAAGCGCCAGACGAGATAGGCATGGAGTTCCGGCCAAGGCAGGAAGATATCGAGCCCACTTGCCGGAAAGTCGGGAAAGCGCCGCTTCGGCACCGCACGCTCGCAGGTCTCGGCGATCCATTGCCTGACCAGCTTTTGCGCCGCCGCGCCATTGACGCCGGCTTTGGCCGCGCGATCCAGGCAGGACGGGCAGAAGCACAGCGAGAGCAGGAAATCGTCTTCTGGCGCCAGGCCGACACCATCCTTCTCGTGATGATACTCATGCGCAAAACCCATGAAGGACGGGCTTTCGAGCTCGATCCGGTCCGGCCTGTAGCCGTGCGAGATGTCCGCGACCAAGGCGCGGACATAGGCGCGCACGTCCGGATGCGAGGGACAGAGATTGTAGTAGTTGGCATCGCCAAAGGCGTTGCGGGTGACGGCCTCGGGGTGAAGCATGCCGAGGCGGGTGTTGTGCAAACACACTGTCCAGCACGAGACCCCGGGCCCGCCCGCCTCGCGACGGCGCACGAGCTGGCCGAGCACGTCGCCGCCTTCGCAGATCACATCGGCCACCTTGGGCTGGATGGCAAGGTCGGCCCAGCGCGCTGCCGTCGGCTGGAAGTAGATGGTGCCGTCCTCCGGGAAATAGGCCTTGCGCCGCGGGCTACGCGGCTGCAGGAATCGCCCGGCATGGTAG
>NZ_RZOJ01000371.1:0-5986 GCF_003998845.1 Mesorhizobium sp. M4A.F.Ca.ET.022.05.2.1
AGACGATGCGGAACCGGCGGAACCGCAGGAGAACGATGCCGAGGACGAGAGCGATCTGGCTCGCCTCGACGGCGAACCGGACGAGATTGCCGAAGAACCTTCCGCCGGCCAGGCTACCCCGCCCCCGGTCTCGGGCTCGCTGCTCGACTACGCGGGCAGCGACGACCAGACCGGCCCGGTGGCCGAAAGCAGCGACGCCGCGCCGGTTGCCGGACCGGACGAAACGACGGCAGCGGCAGAGGCCGCGGAGCCCGCTGATACCCGGTTCGATATTGTCGGGACACCGCCCGACGGCCGCGCCGGCGACGACAGCATGACCGCGGACGATTTCCGCGATGCCGAGGACAGCGAGGATTGGGCAGCGTCCGGTGAGGACGCCTCCCCCGACGATGCCGGGCCTGCCGATGCGGCTGCGCCCGCGGCGGAGCGGCCGCGCCTGCAGGTGCCGCCGCTGCGGCTCGACGGCTTCGTGCCATCGGCTTTCTCGACCGGTGAGGAAGCCAAGGCGCCCGATACCTCCATACTCGGCAAGCTGCCGGTGCCGCTGCTCATCCACTCCGGCGACGCGCTCTACTATGCCAATGACGAGTTCCTGCGCCTGACCGGGTATGACACGCTCGACGAGCTGACGGATGCCGGCGGGCTCGGCGCCCTATTTGCCGATCCCTATTCGCCACCCGAGGACGGCGCTGCCGGCGAAAGCGACCATGCGCTCAAGTTGAAGACGCGCGACGGGCAGGAATTCCCGATCGACGCCATCCTGCGCTCGGTGCCGTGGCGCGCCGGCAAGGCGCTGATGCTGGTGGTGCGCCGCTCCGGCGAGGAGGGCGCGGCGCCCGCGCATTTCAGCGCCGCCAATGACGAGCCCACCCAGCAGCCCGACACTTCCGAGCTGAAGAGCCGCATCGCCGAAATGCGCACCATCATCGACACCGCCACCGACGGCGTGGTGCTGATCGGCCGCGACGGCAACATCCGCTCGATCAGCCGGCCGGCGGAAGCGCTGTTCGGCTTCGACAGCGACGAGGTCGCCGGCAAGCCATTCGCCTCGCTGTTCGCCATCGAGAGCCAGCGCGCGGCGCGCGATTATCTTGGCGGGTTGTCCGAACCCGGCGTGGCGAGCGTGCTCAATGACGGCCGCGAGGTAATCGGGCGCGAGTCGCAGGGACGGTTTATTCCGCTGTTCATGACCATCGGCCGGCTGCCCGGCGACAGCGGCTTCTGCGCCGTCGTGCGCGACATCACGCAGTGGAAGCGGGCCGAGGAAGACCTTACCCAGGCACGCGCCGTGGCCGAGCGCGCCTCCTCGCAGAAGACGGATTTCCTGGCCCGCATCAGCCACGAGATCCGCACGCCGCTCAACGCCATCATCGGCTTCTCGGAACTGATGGTGGACGAGAAGTTCGGTCCTGTCGCCAACGATCGCTACCGCGACTATCTGCGCGATATCAACCGGTCGGGCAACCATGTGCTCGACCTCGTCAACGACCTGCTCGACATCTCCAAGATCGAGGCCGGCCAGCAGGAGATGGATTACGAGGCGGTGTCGCTCAACGACACGTTGGCCGAAACGGTGGCAATGATGCAGCCTCAGGCCAATCGCGAGCGCGTCATCATCCGTTCCAGCTTCGCCTCGCGGCTGCCGGAAGTGGTGGCCGACCTCAGAAGCGTGCGCCAGATCGCGCTCAACATCCTGTCGAACGCCATCCGCTACACGCAGGCCGGCGGCCAGGTGATCGTGTCCACCGCTTACGAGACCTCCGGCGACGTCGTCATGCGGGTGCGCGACACCGGCATCGGCATGAGCCAGGCCGAGATCGAGCAGGCGCTGAAGCCGTTCAAGCAGATCAATGCGCTGAAGCGCGGACGCGGTGACGGCACCGGGCTTGGGCTGCCGCTGACCAAGGCCATGGTGGAAGCGAACCGGGCGCGGTTCAGCATCACCTCGACGCCCGGCGAAGGCACGCTGGTGGAAGTCGCCTTCCCATCGACCCGGGTGCTGGCCGAATAGCGCACTGCGGGAAAAAGAAAGGCGTCCAACGGGACGCCTTAAGGATGGGATTGCTGTCACAACGGGGGCTTGAGCGAATCTGAACCTCAGGGGACGAGGAACGGGATTTCTCCCTCAAGTTACGTGCGACTATCGGCGCCGTCCCTTAACAAGTTCTTACCGGGCCGCCAAAAAATTTACGAATGTGTACCACTCGTGAAATCTAGGTAAATTCGGCCGACATTTTTCGTTAACCATGCCAGGGCAGTTCAGTCGGCGAGCTGCGGCAGATTGCGGAACAGTTCCAGCGCTTCCGGATTGGCCAGCGCCTCCTTGTTCTTGATGGCGCGGCCGTGGACGACGTCGCGCACCGCGAGCTCGGTGATCTTGCCCGATTTGGTGCGGGGAATGTCGGTGACCGCGACGATCTTGGCCGGCACATGGCGCGGGCTGGCGCCAGTGCGGATCTTGGCGCGGATGCGCTTTTCCAGATCCTCGTCGAGCTTCACGCCGGCGGCCAGCCGCACGAACAGCACGACGCGCACGTCATTGTCGAAATCCTGGCCGATGCACAGCGCCTCGAGGATCTCCGGCATCTGCTCGACCTGATTGTAGATCTCGGCCGTGCCGATCCTGACCCCGCCCGGATTGAGCGTCGCGTCGGAGCGGCCATGGATGATCATGCCGCCATGCGCCGTCCATTCGGCGAAATCGCCATGGCACCAGACATTGTCGAAGCGCTCGAAATAGGCGGCCCTGTATTTCTTGTCCTCCGGGTCGTTCCAGAAGCCGATCGGCATCGCCGGAAAGGCCTTGGCGCAGACCAGTTCGCCCTTTTCCTGCCTGACCGGCCTGCCGTCGTCGTTCCAGACATCGACGGCAAGGCCGAGCCCGGGCCCCTGGATCTCGCCGCTCCATACCGGCTCGATCGGCACGCCGAGCACGAAGCAGGAAACGATGTCGGTGCCGCCGGAGATCGAGGCCAGGTGCACATCCGTCTTGATGCCGTCGTAGACGAAGCGGAAATCCTCCGGCGACAACGGTGAACCGGTCGACGAGATGGTGCGCACGCTCGAGAGATCGTGCGTGCCGATCGGCTTGAGGCCGGCCTTACGCACGGAATCGATGAACTTCGCCGAGGTGCCGAAATAGGTCATCTTCTCGGCGTCGGCAAAATCGAACAGCGCATTGCCGTCCGGATAGAAGGGCGAGCCATCATAGAGCAGCAGGGTCGCGCCCGAGGCGAGGCCGGAGACCAGCCAGTTCCACATCATCCAGCCGCAGGTGGTGAAGTAGAACAGGCGGTCGCCATCGAGCAGGCCGGCATGAAGGCGCTGTTCCTTGACATGCTGGATCAGCGTGCCGCCGGCCGAATGGACGATGCACTTCGGAATGCCGGTCGTGCCGGAGGAGAACAGGATGTAGAGCGGGTGCGCGAACGGCAGCCGTTCGAAGCTTACGGGCTTCGCGACGAAGGACGACAAGGCCGCCTCCAGGGCGTCCGCCTTGTCGATGGTCGCGGCGACGTCGGCCGAGGTGCCGAGATAGTCGACGATCAGCACCTTGCGGACGCTCGCAAGCCTGGCCGCCACCGCCCTGACCCTGTCGGCGACTTCGATCGCCTTGCCGTTATACCAGTAACCGTCAGGCGCGATGAAGACCACCGGCTCGATCTGGCCGAAACGGTCGAGAACGCCCTGCTCGCCGAAATCCGGCGAACAGGACGACCAGACGGCGCCGATCGAAGCGGCGGCGAGCATGGCGGCGACGGTCTCCGGCATGTTGGGCATCATTGCCGCGATGCGGTCGCCCTTCTTCACCTTCAGCGACAGGAAGAGCTGCTGCAGGCGCGACGTCAGCGCATTGAGTTCGTTCCACGACAGCCGCCGCTCGACCTTGTCCTCGCCGCGAAAAACGATCGCATCGCCGGAGCCGGTTTTCTTCAGCAGGTTCTCGGCGAAGTTCAGCCTGGCGTCGGGAAAGAAGGCGGCGCCCGGCATCCTGTCGCCGTCGACCAGCACGCGTTCGCCCTTGTCGCCGACGACACCGCAAAAATCCCAGGCTAGGCCCCAGAACGCCTCGCGCTCGTCGATCGACCAGCGGTGGAGCTCGGCATAGGAGGAAAAGGCCGTACCCGTCTTGGCCGCCGCGGCCTTCATGAAGGCGGTCATGGGCGCCGCGTCGATCTGGTCTTGCGTCGGCGTCCAGGCCGGTGGCACCGCTTATGCATACCGCAGCGCAGCAGAGCAAGATTTTGTTCGGCCGGCGGCTTCAGATGTGCGCAAATGCCATCGCCGGGCCATAAAGACTTGAAATGCGTCGGCGCTGGGGTACATCCGTCGGACGATTTGTCGGCAATGGAAGCATATAGGGCGATATGCCATCATCTTTGATCCGGCGCGGAGCATGGGCGATCGGCTTTGCCGTGCTCGTCATCGCGCTGGTCGTCGCCGCGCTGCCGCTGATCGCCTCGACCCGCATCGTGCGCGACCGCATCGCCTGGGAAATGAGCGCCTGGAGCGGTTTCAGGGTTACTATCGATGGCTCGCCGCGCATCGAGGTCTGGCCCACCTTCCGCGCCATCCTGACCGACGTGACGCTTTCGCAATGGACCGAGACCGACGCGCCGCCGGTGATCGAGGCCGAACGGGTAGAGGTCGATCTTTCGGCCATGGCCGCCTTGCAAGGCGACGTCGTGTTCTCGACGGCGCGGCTGGTGCGGCCGACGATCAGGGTCCAGCGCACCGCCAGAGGCTTCTTCCTGCCGGCCATCCCGACCGGCGGCCGCATCACGCGCTCGATCGACACCGCGCGAGGCCTCGTCACCGCCAACCCGCAAAAGCCCGATCTCGGCAAATTGCCCTCGGACCCGTTCGGCACGGTGGAATTCAGGGACGGCCGCGTGGTGGCTTCGCTCGGCGGCAAGGACCAGGAAATGCTGAGCAGCCTGACCGGGCAGGCGAACTGGGCGGCGATGAACAGCAACGCGACGCTGACGGCGACCGGCATCTGGCGCGGCGAAAGCGTCGCCGTCGACTTCGCGTCGCCCAAGCCGCTGGTACTGTTCGCGGGGGGCGCTGCTCCGCTCACGCTCTCCGTCAAGGCGGCACCTGCTACCTTCTCCTTCGAAGGCGTAGCCTCGATGTCGGACAACGCCTATTTCGACGGCCAGGCGAAATTCGCCGCGCCCTCGCTGCGGCGCGCGCTGGAGTGGTCGCAGGCCGGCATCGCGCCCGGAGCCGCGATCGGCTCGGTCTCGGTCGCCAGCAAGGTGACGGCGGCGGCCGGCCGGGTGAAGTTCGAAAACACCACTGTGGCGCTCGACAACAATCCGGGGATGGGAGCGCTTGACTTCTCCTTCGGCGAAGCACTGCCGGTCATCTCCGGCACGCTCGCCTTCGACACGCTCGACCTCCGATCGTTCCTCTCGGCCTTCACGCCGCTGGCGCCAACCGGCGAAACGGGTCCCGGCGAGATCGACACCAGCTTCGCCGACAAGATCAATCTCGACCTCCGCGTGTCGGCGGCGCATGCCACGGCAGGACCGGTCCAGCTTGCCGACGTCGCCGCTACGGCGCAGGTCAAGAACGGACTTGCCGTCTTCGACATTTCCGACGCCTCTGCCTTCGGCGGCAACATCCAGAGCAGCCTGCGCTTCGACCGCAAGCTCGAAGGCACGCAGGTCGAGATCCGGCTTCTCGCCTCCGACGTCGATGGCGGCGCCTTCGCCACGGCGGCAGGGATGACGAGACTGGTGCCTGTCGGGACGGCAACCGTCTCGGTCATCCTCAAGGGGCCGGGCAAATCCTGGAACTCCATCTTCGAAAACGCCGATGGCTCTGTCTCGGCAACCGTCGGGCCGGGCGCGCTCACCGGGCTCAACCTGCCGGCCTTCCTCAAGCGCACCGACCAGGGCGGCTTCTTCGCGCTCGACGACGTCGCCGACGGAACGCTGCCGATCGACGGGGCCGAGATCAAGGCGAGCATCTCCAAGGG
>NZ_RZOJ01000372.1:0-5980 GCF_003998845.1 Mesorhizobium sp. M4A.F.Ca.ET.022.05.2.1
GGGTGCCATTCCGGGCGTCTCGCTGCTCTCGGCAAGCCTGCTCGTCGCCGGCCTGCTCGGCGGCAGCGTCAACGGTTCCAGCGGCCGGGCCATCATGGGATGGTTCCGGGAGGGCGAGCGCGGCTTTGCCATGAGCATCCGGCAGACGGCGGTGCCGCTGGGCGGCGGCCTCGGCGCGCTCGTCCTGCCTTCGCTGGCCTTGGGCTTCGGCTTTACCGCCGTCTTCGGCCTGCTTGCAGCCGTTTCCGCCCTCTCTGCCTTCTTTGCCTGGCGCTGGTTGCACGAGCCGCCAACGGCAGCGGGCGGTCATGCCGACGCCGCGACAGCCGGGCCGGCGCCGCTGCGCAACGTCGAGGTCTGGCGCATCTCGATCGCCATCGGCCTGCTCTGCTTCCCGCAGGTGGCGGTGCTCACCTTCGCGTCGGTGTTCCTGCACGATTTCGCCGGCGTCGGGACAATGGCGACCAGCCTGAGCCTCGCCGCCGTGCAGACTGGCGCCATGGTCATGCGCGTCTGGAGCGGCCGCTTCACCGACCGTCATGGCAACCGCCGCCCATTCCTCAGGCTGTGCTGCGCGCTAAGCACGCTTGCCTTCGCGGTCCTCTGGCTGCTGGTCGTCGCGGCCGCAGGCCAGCCGGCTATGATGATGGCGCTTGCCGTCGTACTGGTTGCTGCGGGCATCGCCGTCTCCGCTTGGCACGGCGTCGCCTACACCGAGCTTGCCACGCTCGCCGGTCCCGGCCATGTCGGAACCGCGCTCAGCCTTGCCAACAGCTTCGTCTTCGTCGGCTTCTGCCTGGTGCCGATCGCCATTCCTGGGCTCCTGCATCTCTGGGCGTGGCCCGGCGTGTGGCTGGCGGCCGCCGCCTGCGCGCTGATCGCCCGGCCGATCTTCCTGCGGCCAGCCTGATTTTCGGCCTGCGCAGCGGCGGCGAAAAACCTCCTGTTTCGGGCCAACAAAAAAAAACACGATCGATGGCGTTAACGCCCCATCAAGGTTAATGCATCATTTTGGCTCTCCAGAGGGTCAGTTGCGTTTCTGGAGAGTTCCGTGCATCGACGTGTCTTGAAGCGGCTGGTCGCCGCCGCCGGTGAGAAGAAGCGTTCCTTCCTGTCCCTGTTCGTTATTGGCCTCGGTATCTGGGTCGGCTTTCCTTCCGTCGTCGCCTATCAGGACATGACCAGCCTGGTTTCTGGTCTGGAGACGCCGAACGCCCGCTGGAACGCCTATGTCGAGAAATCCGTCGCCGGCTCGGTCCACGCCGCCGAGATGCCCTTCGTCGATTCCGTCTCAACCGGCTCCATCTCCGGCTCCGGCGTGCAGCTGCCGGGCGTCGGCGCGGTCGCCTTTCGCGGCAAGGGCAATGTGGCGGGCACGACGCCGGACGAAGACCGCATCGTGCGCGCCGACAAGAAGGGCCGCATCGTCCAGATCTCGCCGGTGGCGCCGCCGAAGGCCTTCAACGCCGGCTCGATCTTCCAACGCACGTCCTTCCTGCTGCGCCCGAGCATGGACAGCGGCCTGAAACTCGCCTTCGCCAAGCCAGGCATCAAGGGCAAGGAGATCCAGATCGCCCAGGCCTTCCACATCCGCGAGGACAAGAAGCCGGATCCAGCCGTGCCGGCCATGTTGGCGGCGCTCGTCAACAACGACAAGCCGGACGTGCTCGCCACCGCCTATGCTCAGGCCGAGCCCGACTATGCCAAGGCCTCGCCGTTCGAGGCGCTGCTGCAGGACGAGGAGCCGAACAGCGGCCGCTTCATCCCGCCGATGGCCAAGGGCGACCACTGGTGGATCCAGAACCCGCTGCCGGCCAGCGTCTTCTCCAAGCCGGAGCAGGCTTGCCTTGCCAACGGCATCTATTTCGAGGCGCGCAGCGAATCCGTGCGCGGCCAGGCCGCCGTCGCCCAGGTGATCCTCAACCGCGTCCGCAACCCGGCCTATCCGAAGTCGATCTGCGGCGTCGTCTACCAGAACGACAACTGGCTGAACCGCTGCCAGTTCTCCTTCGCCTGCGACGGCCGCAAGAAGCGCGTCAACGATCCCGTCGCCTACAAGACCGCTCAGGACGTCGCCATGGCGGTGACCGCCGGCAAGATCTTCATTCCGGAGGTCGGCTCTTCGACCCATTACTATGCCAATTACGTGCATCCGGGCTGGGCGCGCACCATGCAGAAGATGACCAAGATCGGCCTGCATATCTTCTACCGCACCTATGGCGGCGGCTGGAGTTGAGGCAGTTTCGCCGAGACCGTCTGAGTGGTCCGAATGGCTCAGCGCGCTTGCAATTGGGGAGCCTTGGTTGCAAGGATTCGCCGGGCGCTTGCCTCCAACCGCGACGGGCACGATGTCGCACCTCCTTAAGATATTGATTTCAATATAAAAAATACATGGGTTTGAAGTTCGGCCCGTGGCTTGACGGGCGCGGACCCTCTAACTATGTTGCCGGCGACTTTAGAAGCGGACGGACGGTAGCGGTCTGACCGGGCAGGGGGGTTGCGATGGCCGACAAGAACGGGCCAGACGGAACCGGAGAAACCGGCCGCGGCAAGCAGCGCGAAGCCGACATCCGCGACGACGATCTTGAGCGCCGCCGGCGTGATCTTGAAGCATCGCTTGCATCAAGAAGGCCGGACCGGCTCGAGGGGAAAGACGACGCGAAAGCAGTGACCGGATACGGTCAGGCACTCAAGCTGTCCAGCGAGTTCATCGCCGGGATAGTGGTCGGTGTCGGCATTGGCTGGATCATCGACCGGCTGGCGGGAATCTCGCCATGGGGTCTGATCGTCGGCCTGTTGCTGGGGTTTGGCGCCGGCGTGCTCAATGTCCTGCGCTCGGCGGGGCTGGTGGCGCAATTCGGACAGGGCGGCAAGCCGCGCGATCCGGAGGAATGAAGTGGCGCCGTCATGGCGCTGGGTAAGACACTAAGGCCGCGTGCGGCTTTGACGGGGATGTAAATGGCTGCTGACAAGGTCGATCCGATCCACCAGTTCCATATCGTCAAGCTGATTCCGATCAATATCGGTGGCTACGACCTGTCCTTCACCAACTCCGCCTTGTTCATGGTTGCGACCGTCGCTGTCGCATCGGCCTTCCTTTATCTCACCACCGCCAGCCGCAGCCTGGTTCCCGGCCGCCTGCAGTCGGTCTCGGAAATGGCGTACGAATTCGTCTCCAACATGCTGCGGGATGCGGCTGGGAAGCAGGGGTTGAAGTTCTTCCCCTTCGTCTTTTCGCTGTTCATGTTCGTGCTGGTCGCCAATCTGCTCGGCCTGTTCCCGTATTTCTTCACCGTCACCAGCCACATCATCGTCACCTTCGGCCTAGCCGCGCTGGTCATCGGAACCGTCATTGTCTACGGCTTCATGAAGCACGGCCTGGGCTTCCTCAAGCTTTTCGTGCCGAAGGGCGTGCCCGTCGTGATGATGTTGCTTGTCGTTCCGATCGAGGTGATTTCCTTTGTCTCGCGTCCGGTCAGCCTGTCGGTTCGTCTGTTCGCTAACATGCTCGCCGGCCACATCACCCTGAAGGTGTTTTCCGGGTTCGTCGTCAGCCTGAGTGCGCTCGGTGCGCTCGGGGTTGCGGGATCGATCTTGCCGCTGGCCATGGCTGTGGCGCTGACCGCCCTGGAGTTGCTCGTGGCGCTTTTGCAGGCATATGTGTTCGCTGTGCTGACCTGCATGTACCTGAATGATGCGCTGCATCCTTCGCACTAAATAAAGTTTCCGGCATTTGCCGCCGGATGGAATTGCAACGGAATTACGGATCCAAAGGAGTTTGAAATGGACGCAGAAGCAGCAAAGTACATCGGCGCCGGCATCGCTTGCCTGGGCATGGGTGGCGCGGGCATCGGCCTCGGCAACATCTTCGGCAGCTACCTGGCGGGCGCGCTGCGCAACCCGTCGGCCGCCGATGGCCAGTTCGGCCGCCTGATCTTCGGCTTCGCCGTGACCGAAGCTCTGGGCATCTTCTCCCTTCTCATCGCGCTTCTGGCCCTGTTCGGCTGAGCTTCGGGAAGATTGGACAGGCCGGCCGCGACCAGCGGCGGGCCTGATATCAGGGGATAGTCCATGTTCGTGACATCTGCCTTCGCAGAAGAGTCAGCGCCGGCCGCCGAAGGCGCCACCGGTGCGGGAGCCGAAACGCATGCCGGCACCGAGGTGCCGGCCGAGGCACACGGCACGTTCCCGCCATTCGATCCGGCGACGTTCCCGTCGCAGTTGCTGTGGCTGGCGATCACCTTCGGGCTGTTCTACCTGTTCCTGAAGCGGGTGGTGATGCCGCGCGTTGGCGGCATCATCGACGTCCGCAACGACCGCATCACGCAGGATCTCGACCATGCCGCCCGGCTCAAGGGCGAGGCCGACGCCGCCGTTGCTGCTTACGAGCAGGAACTGGCCGAAGCCAAGACGAGAGCCAATGCGATCGGACAGCAGGCCAGCGACGGGGCCAAGGCAGAGGCCGAGGCCGCGCGCAAACAGGTCGAAGCGGAGCTCGACAAGAAACTCGGCGATGCCGAGGCCAGCATCGCTTCCATCAAGGCTAACGCCATGAAGGAAGTCGGCACCATCGCCGAGGACACCGCTTCGGCCATCGTCGAGGCGCTTGTCGGCGGCAAGGCCAGCAAGGCCGAGATCGCGGCCGCGGTCAAATCCGTGGCCCGGTGAGGAGCGCATCATGGACGCCACATCTCTCGCAACGCTTTGGGCCACGGTTGCCCTGGTCATCTTCCTCGGCATCGCCATCTACATCAAGGTGCCCGGCCTGATCGCCAAGGGGCTCGACGCCCGCGCCGCCAAGATCAGCAACGAGCTTGAAGAAGCCCGCCGGCTGCGCGAGGAGGCACAGCAGTTGCTCGGCCAGTACCAGAAGAAGCGCAAGGAAGCCGAGCAGGAGGCCGCCGACATTGTCGCCGCCGCCAAGCGCGAGGCCGAGTTGCTCGCCACCGAGGCGCACAAGAAGACCGAGGACTATGTCGCGCGCCGGACGGCGCTCGCCGAGCAGAAGATCGGCCAGGCCGAGCGCGAGGCGATCAGCGAGGTTCGCGCCAGCGCCGTCGACATCGCCGTCGAGGCCGCCCGCGCACTGCTTGCCGGCAAGGTCGACGCCAAGGCCGGCGCGGACTTCTTCAAGTCGGCGCTTCAGGACGTGAAGGCCAAGCTGAACTGAGCGCTTCGCCGTTAGAAATCAAAAAGCCGCCTGGGTAACCCGGCGGCTTTTTTGTTTGAGCGAGATATTCTCCCCCCTTGAGGGGGAGATGTCGCCAAAGGCGACAGAGGGGGTCGGTTCGACTGGGCGCGACTTTCTTGCGGACGACAGATGGCGTTGGAGCTTCACGCGAAGCGACCCCCTCTGCCTGCCGGCCATCTCCCCCTCAAGGGGGGAGATTACGCGCACCTTCGCCGCCGCCTCACTCCAGTCCTACAAAGCTCTCTTCTTCCACCACCTCGACGCCACCCAAGCGAAACGGCGCGAATGACGCCCGGTGCAACCTTGCCACCGGTCCATGCGCTTCAATCGCCGTGCGGTGGCGCGCCGTCGCGTAGCCCATATGCACCTCGAAGCCATAGCGGTCGTGATGGCCGGCGCAGCCGCACATCATGCGGTCGCGCATCACCTTGGCGACAATCGAGGCGGCGGCAATCGACTGCGAACGCTGGTCGCCCTTGATCAGCGCGCGCCCCTCGCAAGCGAGACCGGGCGGCACGTCGCGGCCGTCCGCCAGCGCCAGCTTGGGCTGCAGCGAAAGGCCGGCGACCGCGCGGCGCATGGCTTCGAGGCTGGCCTTCAGGATGTTGCTGCCGTCTATGCCCTCGGCGCTGATCGAGGCCATCGCCACGCCGAGCGCCGAACCCAGGATCCTGGCAAATAGCGCTTCGCGTTGCAGATGGGTGAGCCGCTTGGAATCGTCCAGCCCGTCGGGGATGTTGGCGGGATTGAGCACCACCGCCGCCGCGACCACCGGACCGGCCAGCGGGC
>NZ_RZOJ01000373.1:0-5890 GCF_003998845.1 Mesorhizobium sp. M4A.F.Ca.ET.022.05.2.1
TACGGTCCGCCATGTCGAGGCCTCCTACCTGCAAAGCTGGCTGGTGTCGAAATTCTGGGGCGACAGGCGCCACAGCCATTTCGGGTCGGTGCGCCAGTCGCCCCAGAATTTCGACACCAGCCAGCTTTGCAGGTAGGAGGCCTCGACATGGCGGACCGTACCGATCTCGCCTGCCAGCACCATGGCGCGTGCCTTCTGCAGAGGTGCCACATTGCGGTAGGTGAGGTTCACCATGTTGACGATGCCGGCGGCTTCCGCGGCGTCCGCCATCTCGGTCGCCTTGCCGAAATTCTCGGCCAGCGGCTTCTCGCACAGAACCGGCTTGCCGGCGGCGATCAGCGCCATGGTGGTCGGGTGATGGATGCGGTCCGGCGTGACGTTGGCGACAGCGTCAAATTCACCCCATTTCAGCGCCTCCTCCAGCGAGGTGAAGCGGTTGGGGATCTTGAAGCCGTCGGCGATTTCGCCGACGCGGGCCGGATCGACATCGACGGCGCCGACAATGTCGACGCCCTCGATGGCGCTGAAGCGGCGGGCATGCTCCTGCGCCATCCAGCCGGTACCGAGTATCAAAAGCCGCATTTTTTGCTCCTCCGAGCGAATTGGTTCGATTCAATCATATCAGGTGGATAACCGCTATTGCTGCAGAGTTCCAGATGGAAAGCGCTGCCTTGAACTAACGGAAGCCGGCCTCGCCGGCCGTGTGCAGCTTGCCGCCGCGCTCGACGATCGGCTCCAGCGCGTTGTCCACCGGCACGTTCGGCGCGTCGTGGATAGCACGCTTCGCGCCTTGCGGGTTCGCCGCCCACTTCACCGCGTTGCGCAGCACCTGCTGCACCGTGGCGTCATGATAGGTCGGATAGGTCTCGTGGCCGGGCCTGAAATAGAAGATGTTGCCGGCGCCGCGCCGATAGGTGAGCCCGGAGCGGAACACCTCGCCGCCCTGGAACCAGGAGATGAACACCGTTTCAAGCGGCTCCGGCACGGCGAACTGCTCGCCATACATCTCCTCGTTCTCGAGTTCGAAACAGTCGCCAAGCCCATCGGCGATCGGATGGCTGGCGCTCGTCACCCAGAGCCGCTCGCGCTCGCCGGCCTCGCGCCATTTCAGCGTGCAGGGCGTTCCCATCAAACGCTTGAATATCTTCGAGAAATGGCCGGAGTGGAGGACGATCAGCCCCATCCCCTCCCAGACGCGGCGCGCCACCCGCTCGACCACTTCGTCGGCGACGGCGCCATGATCCTTGTGCCCCCACCAAACCAGCACATCGGTCTCCGCAAGGCGGGATTCGGGAAGGCCGTGCTCTGGCTGCTCCAGCGTCGCGGTCGAGGCGGAAATGCCGGGGTCGGCCTTCAGCGCGTTGGCAATCGTGGTGTGCATCCCTTCGGGATAGATCGATGCGACCACCTCATTGGTGCGCTCATGGATATTCTCGCCCCAGACGACAGCGCGTATTGTCATGACATCCTCGTGGTGAACCGGAGCCGACCCGCCCCTGGCCATACATAGAGCCTGCGGCCGACATTGAAAGCGCTTTCGAAGTGGTTGCGAACGCCAGCGGCCTCGTCACCCCAGGCTGGAGCAAGGAGCGGTGCGACGCAGCGAAGACCCCAGGATGACGCGTTCGGGGCTTCGCCAGTGAATGCGCCAGCCTGAAAGCATCCTGCGCCAACAACGACCTAGGCCAATATGCTCCCACCGTGAATCAACGCCTCCCGGCAACCCTTTGGCAAACGCCACGCCTCGGTTACAATACCGGCCATGCGCGAGGCACTGCTTGGGGTCGCGATCTTTGTCTGCCTGGCTGGGGCTTCGCTCACCAGCCTGCTGATCCATGGCCGGTTTCCGCCCCATCACCGCCAGGACGATACCAGCGCGATCGTGCGGCTCGCCGCCAATCTGTTCGTCGTGATGACCTCGCTGGTGCTCGGCCTGATGATCAACTCGGCCAAGAACACGTTCGAATCCATCGACCACAACGTCCATGCCTATGCGACTGAGTTGATTTTGCTCGACAGGTCGCTCAGGCAATACGGCCCCGAGACGCAGGCCGCGCGCCAGCCGCTCATCGCCTATGTGCAGCGCGTCGTCGACGCCACCTCGCCCAGTCAGCAAACCCCGATAGTCGCCAACAGACTGTCGGAGCTTTTGCTCAACAATGTCGGCGACCAGCTGCGGGCGCTGACGCCGCCCGATGACGAACACGTCGCCATGCTGCAGGAAGCCCGCCAGCAGTTGCAGAAGGTGATCGAATTGCGCTGGGTGCTGGCCGAGCAGTCGGAGGGCGCCATCCCCGGACCACTGATCGCCCTTCTGGTTTCCTGGCTGACGCTGATCTTCGCCAGCTTCGGCTTCAGGGCGCCCTGCAACGCCACCGTGGTCAGCACCTTCATCGTGTCGGCGGCGCTGGTCGCCGCCGCGCTCTATCTAATCATGGACATGGATATACCCTTCTCCGGCCCGATCCAGATCTCGCCAGCGCCGCTCCAAAGGGCGCTGGCGGAGCTCAAGCAGTGAGGTCACGAGCCGCGCTGGTTTAAGTCGTTGAGCAACCGCTTGGCTGCCACCGCCGCTCCGTCGCTGTGGCTCGTGCCGGCAAGAGCCACCGTCCAGGCGTGGGTTTCCGGCGCGAGTGCCTTCGCAAGGGCTGCCGTATGATCAGCCCTGGCGGCCTTCCTGGGCGACCTGTGTCAACGGCTTCGACATGCGCGGCACCACCACCAGGCGCTTGATCTTGCCTTTCTTGTAGGCGGCAAGGAAGCGGGCATAGTCCTTGAAGACGACGCAGCCATTGGACTCGGCGCGGCCGCCGCGCAGCATGTAGGTATGAGCAAGCAAGCCGTCGCGGCCATATTTGTTCTTGCCGCTGGTCGGCGTCAGCCGAATCGCCTCGACGCCGTGGAAGCGCGATTCACGCATCGACAGATTGTAGGTGTCGGGCGGCGTCGGGCCGACATTCTTCTTGTTGACGAAGCGCGGCTGGTCGACCATCGAGCCCAGCCCGGAATGGGCCTCGAGCTTGGAGCCATCAGGCATATAGACGGTCCTGGCCGCGATATCGTAGACGGCGACGCCATTGCCCACGCTTGGCCTGTTGCTGAACAGGTTGCCGAACACTCCGCCCGCGCCGCGCTCCGGCATGTCGGGCTTGGCGTAGGCGAGCATCTCCGCGTCCTGGGTCTTCGAGCGCTTGCCCGGCTTGGCCGGCTTGGCCTGGCTGGCCTGCACACCCGGCAGCGCCGGCACGGCCGCATGCTCCGAGCTGCGCGGCGACAGGGCCGGGAGCTTCCCGGACAGCACGTCCGCGGCCTTGGCCGACTGGGCCTTGCCGGTCTTTGACGCCGACGCCTTGGGCGCCTGCTCCTGTGGCGCCTCGATCCGTGGTGCGTCCGCCCTGGAGGCTTGAGCTTTTGGCGATTGATCCGGCTGCTCGATCAGCGCCCGTGGCCGGCCGGTTGGCAACGGAATTGTGTCCGGCATCTCGTCCTGCGGCGGCAGCGAGGCAAGCAGAACTTCGGTCCCTTGCGGCTCCTGCAGCCCGTCAGGCGCGGCCAGCGCCACGGACGGCGGCGGCGAAAACATGTCGACCTCCGGCATTGCGTTGGCGAGCGCCAGCGCCAGGCGCGACGAGCGTTCGATCTCCGCCACCGGAGGTCCGAAGCGCACCGATGCCGGGCCCTGCTGGTCGGGCAGGCGAACCGGTTCGGCGAAGCGGGCATCGGCCGGCAGGCTGGCCAGCAGGACCGGCTTGTCCTGCGCGCGGGCAAAGGCATCCGCCAACTTTTGCGGCGACAGCTTTGCGCTGGCGACGACGCTGTCGAAGCGGTCGGCCGGGGCAGTACGCGCCACGGTTTCCGGCGCGGCCGTCCTCGGCGCGACGCTATCGGGCCTTGCCGCAGGACGCAGGCGCGCCATCTTGCCGTCATGCGAGAAATTCGAGGCCTGGCGCAGGCAGGCAGCATCGCAACGCCCGAGGAGCGCCTGCCGGTGCCGGGCATCCGCCGGGAGCGAAAGCGCCCAGGAACTGGCGAGCGCGCGGCGCGGATCGGCAAGCGCGATGGTGCCCGGCGCAAGCAGGCTCGGCGGCAATCGGTTGGAGGCAGCGGTGAGCGAGGTGCCCATCGAATAAAGGCCAGCCAGGGTCGCCACGGACCACAGGGCGAGCGCGGCGCCAACAGCAGGCACCACAACCCAAAGATGACCACCAGATGTCTTCGAAGCTACCCCCTCTTCAGGAGCGTCACCCCGGTACTTCAAACGCAAAAACGCCATACGACCACTCTCAATCGGCATGCCGGTTCGCGGACCTGGCACCCGTCACGATCACAGTTCGCCTGGTGCCCCCTGCACCTTCACGCGTCTGTTGCCGATTGATTCAAAAGATGGACAAAGATGGTTAACCAATCCCTCCACCAGTCGCCGATACGGCGACGGTCCATACGAAAAAAGAGCCCTCCACGGTCTGCGCCACGGTAAAAATGCTCTCCCTCACCCGCTTTGCTGCCCGTTTTTCAAGCCTCTGTCAAGAAAGCGTGAAGATCGGAACCGCAGCAACTCGGGCCGGTACAGGGCGTTTGAGGTCGAAATGCGACCGCCCGGCTGGCATTGGAACACGTCGGTCGAAGATATGCTGGGCCAGCAGGCCAGGCGGTCGAAAGATATTGCGGAGACGGATCTGACCCAAAAAGTCACCTCCGCCCGGAGCGGAGGCGACGACGAAACTCTCGCGCCGCGAACCCGGTCGCCGGCGGCGCGTGCTCACATGCTCATGGCCAGGTCCCGACTATGCTCGCAGCGTTCAGCGCGTTTCGTCGGATCCGTCGGCGACGCCGACATGATGCCGGTAGACCATGCCCCAGCCCTTCCAGCCGGTGAACAGGAGGATGAGGACTACGATCAGCGACAGCACCAGGCCGACCGGCACCACTGCCGCCTCGCCCTGGGCATATCGCGAGTACCAGTTGTAAAGCTCGACCAGCACGACAATGGCGTTGCCGCCAGCGTGCAGCCATGCATCGCGAAGGTTGCGGATCCGGGTATCGCCCAGCACATCGGTAAGGCCGGCAAGAGCGGCCAGCGCGGCCATGACCAGACCGGCCCCCAGCAGCCAGAGCGAAGCGGTGACCCAGCCCGGATTGCCGGTTCGCCAGAAGATGAGGTCGCACACGAAGGTGGCGACGAAAAAGGCGATCGGGAACGGTATCAGCATTGCATGGACAGGATGGCCGGCAATGCTTGCGGTGCTGTGCGGATTGTGGGTGATCGGGTCGCGCGTCATCGTAATGCCTCCCGCAGGCGTGGCGAGCGCCGCCTCGGCCACATACTCATCACCGGGCCTGGCGGCAAAAAGCCGGATACGAACCGAACTCGGACAGGTGCGGAATGTTCCGCAGTCCCGTTACTCCAGGGGCGCCTGTCGGCTTGGAGTTGGGCGTCCTTCGACCAAACCGGGGACGGGTTTCGTCTTGCCGCTCAGCCGTGCGCCCAAGGTCAGCGCCAGCGGAAAATTGCGGACAACCGCTTCCATCAGCGCGGCGCCGCCGGGACCAAGGGCGATGCGGGCAATGGCTTCGGCGGCAAGGATCCGCGTCGAGAACAAGCCTCTCCAGGCCGCCTCGTAGCGTCTGCCCGCCGCTTGGCGTCCCGCCTGTCCGGCCTGAGCGTCGTCGAGTTGCCGCGCCAGGAGCCAGCCGGACTGAAGCGCCATCGATATGCCCTCGGCGATGATCGGGTGCGACTCGCCGGCGGCATTGCCGGCGCGGAAGATGTCCCCTTCGTAGCCGGCGCGGATGCCTGGCCGGATCGGACCGGCGGCGAGCCACGGACCGTCGGCGCTGGCTTCCTCAAGGGCCTCCCTGACGCCCCGGCATGTCGCCATAAGATGATGCT